>JAFDAW010000392.1 GCA_019313605.1 Deltaproteobacteria bacterium | reverse complement strand
GCCACAACCACTCTACGGGCCCCGACACACAATAGGCGAGGCAGATCACAAAGAGTGTGACGCTCGGCTCGTTGATGATCAGCGCAATCGCAAAGACCATCAAGACGAGAGTGCCGTAGGAGTGACGCAAATCGATCTCCTTGAAGCTCCTATACGGAATTGCGGTCACCATCAGAAGGCCCAGAATTGCTGTGCCCGCCGCGACGAAACCCGCGGGAATCGAAAACTCGAAACCGAAATCGCGCAAGAAGCCAACGAACCACACCGTCGTCGCCACCATGCCGGCAGCCGCCGGACTCGGCAGCCCCTCGAAGCGGCCGCGGTAACGGCTCTGCGCCACGTTGAAGCGCGCCAACCGCAGAGCCGCGCACGCGGTAAACAAAAAGGCCATCACCCAGCCGGTGCGCCCGAGCACCTGGAGTTGGCCCGCGCTGAAGGCGAGCATCGCGGGAGCCACGCCGAACGAGACCGTGTCTGCAATCGAGTCGTACTCCAGCCCGAAGCGGCTGGTGGAACGGGTGAGACGCGCGAGTCGGCCATCGAACGCGTCGCAAACCGCTGCCAGCACGATGCCGAGGGCCGCCAGATCGGGCTTGTCGTTGAAGGCCTGGACGATCGCGTAGAAACCGAAGAAGAGGCCCGCGGTAGTCACCAGGTGCGGCAGCACGAACAGTCCGCGGGGCGGCTCTCCGTGCTCGCGGCGGCGGCGACGATGAAATTGATGCTTTTCGATCGGAGCTTCCGGCTCGTCCATCCCCTAGCCCTCCGTACTTTCGAACTCCGCGATGATTGTACTGCCACCGCGCACGCGATCGCGCACTTTCACCTTGGCGACCGCGGTCAGCGGCAAGAGCACATCCGTTCGCGAACCAAAGCGGATCAACCCGTAGCGGTCACCGCGCCGAACCCACTCGCCCACCTGCGGATGGCAGACGATGCGACGCGCGATCAGGCCCGTGATCTGAACGACCTGAAAGCGCATGCCCGCCGCGGTTTCGAGCGTCAGCGCGCAACGCACGTTCTCGGCCTCAGCCTTCGGGTTGAAGGCCGCCAAGAAGCCCTGCCCGCCCCGCTCTTTCGCAACGACCCGACCCGCGAGCGGACAGCGGTTGACGTGCACGTTGAACACCGACAGAAAGATGCCAATGCGCAGCCACTTGTTTCCGTCGGGCCCCTCCACTTCTGCGACGTCGACCACGCGCCCATCGGCGGGCGCGACGACGCTGTTTTCGCCGCCCGGGATTTCTCGGGGTGGGTTGCGGAAGAAGCAGGCCACGAAAACCGTGAGGCCCAGCAGAACGAAACCCGCGGTCGTCCAGCCCAGCAGCCCACAGGCGCCCGCGAGCGCAAGCGGGGCCACGCCGAGCGAAAACGCGTCGCGAACGACGAACTCGGTGGGCCGCTCGGAAAATATCGAGTCGGTTTCTGCGGGGTCGGAGTCCGCCATTTCAGTTCTTCGAGCGATCGACCAGGCGCTGCTCCTTCAACCAGGGCATGAGGTTGCGCAACTTCGCGCCGATCTTCTCCATCGGGTGCGCCTCTCCCTGCTTGCGCAGCGCGCGGAACTGGACGTTGCCGGACCGATTTTCGAGGATGAATTCCTTCGCAAAAATCCCCTTCTGGATTTCGCCGAGAATCTCCTTCATCCGCCCCTTCACACCCGCGTCGATGACCCGCGGACCGCGTGTGAGATCTCCGTACTCGGCGGTGTTCGAAACCGAGTAACGCATGTTGGCAATGCCGTCTTCGTAGATCAGGTCGACGATCAGCTTGACCTCGTGGATCGTTTCGAAGTACGCCATCTCGGGCGAGTAACCGGCCTCGACCAGCGTCTCGTAAGCCGCGGCCATCAGCGCCGTGAGCCCGCCGCATAGCACGACCTGCTCGCCAAAGAGATCCGTCTCGGTCTCTTCGCGGAACGTGGTCTCGATGATCCCCGCGCGGCCCGCACCGATGCCCTTCGCGTAGGCGATTGCGATCTGAAGCGTGTCGCCGGTCGGATCCGCAGCGATCGCGACGAGCGACGGCACACCGCGCCCCTGCTCGTAGTGGGCGCGCACGGTATGGCCGGGGCCCTTCGGCGCGACCATGAAGACGTTG
>JAFDAW010000128.1 GCA_019313605.1 Deltaproteobacteria bacterium | reverse complement strand
GGATCGTTCACGTTGTAGATGGTCGTGTTGTTGAAGGTGCTGCCGTCGAACGCGAAGGTCTTGTAGGCCTTGTCCGCGAGGTTGCGCACCCAACCGGCGACTTCGATCTTGTTGTCGGGCGTCAGGTAGGAAACTCTCAGGTTGTGGATCCAGAAGGCACGCTGCGCGATGGTGTCCTCCGGCAGGAACTGGAAGTTCTGCACGTTTGGGATCCCGCGACCCTCCGTCGCGTCGTAGTAGGTCGTGTCGGTCCAGACCGTGTCGTAGCGCACGGCGACGGAGCCCCAGACCCCAATCGAAAGTGTCTGCTCGGCTGTGAGACTGACCTTGTATTCGGGAGAGTTGAGCAGGTTGTTGCCGGTGTTCTGGATTTCGCGGTTGACGGTGACCCTTTGGTTATTCGGTGGCAAGAGCACTCTTTCCTGCTGCAGCTGCACGAAATCGAGAAACTGGCTCTCGAGCCAACCAAAGCGGACGTTGATGAACGCACCCTCCCAGGGTCGGACCACGGCGTCGAGCTCGGCGCCGTACACCTCGGCATCATCCGCATTGAGGATCACGAATTCGGGCTGGCCGCCCTCGAACTGCTGCGCGGTGAAGATCTGGTAGTCGGAGTAAGAGTAGTAGAAAAACGAGAAGTCGAGAGTCAGATTATCGTCGAACCAACTCCCTCGAATCCCGGTTTCGAAGGAATCAATCTCCTCGGGCCTCGCGGTCGAGACATCCGCGGACGGGACACCCGTGAAGAAATCATTCCTCAAGGCGCTGGTTGCGTTGTAGGTCCCGGGCTTCCATCCGCGTGTGTACTTCCAGAAGACGTGGGTGTCATCGCGAAAGCGATAGGTCAGGCGGACGGTGCCCGTCGGGGCGTCCCAGGTCTCGTTCTTCTTTTCAAGGAATGTACCGATGAGTTCGTACGTGAGTGCGAAGTCGAGCTTCTTCTGCTCCCAGTTGTAGCGGAAGCCACCGTCGAGGGTGAAGTCATCCCAGAAGTCGACGGCCAGACTCGCGTAGCCCGCCAAGCTCCAGAGGTCCTGGGTGTACTCGCGCTGTCCGACCCCGTTGTCGGAAAATTGGCCGAGGTCGTTCGTGACCGTGACGTCGAGTTGCTCGTGCAGGAACCAGCCTCCGATGTCCCAGCGCAGCGCGACCTCGTCGCCCACCTGGCCCTGGAGTCGAAGATCCTGCGTAACCTGCCAGCCCTCGTCGTCGGTCGTGATGTGGAACAAGGTCTCGGGCGAGTAGTCGAAGTCGGTGTCGTAGAAGCGGTCGTAGGTGTCGTAGGCGCTGATCGAGGTGAACCGCATCTCCCAGGGCAGATCGATGTCGCCCTTGAGGTAGACCCCCCAGGTATCGTTCTGTGTCTTCCCGGTATCGTTGTCACACTGAATGCCGGGCCTGTCCGGATCGATGTCTTTGTCTGCGCTGCACATGTTGAAGTCGCCCGCCCACGGCTCGGAGTCGAGATCCCGGGCGAGTTCATTCGCCACCTGGAGCTTCGCCGCGTTGACATCTGCACGGTCCGCATTCCCACAGGTCCCTAGCGGTCTACCAGGGGTGCTCTTCAAGCACGGGGCCAGCTGCTCCAAGCGCGCCCGGACCTCTGGCGCCTGGTACCCGCCGGCGCCCTGCGTTCCTCCCAGTACATCGGCGATGCGCGAGCCGTTCGGATACAAGCGCCTTCCCGGAAAGCAGTTATCGATGTCGCCGTTCAGGCAATAGAACCCGGTCGTTCCGTAGGCCTGGCCCACGCGAGTCCACTCGTCACGGCGGGAGCCGTGTGCGTTGAGTAGGAAGCTCATGTTGTAGGCGGGCTCGAAGAGCAGGGTTCCGCGCGCACCCCAGTTATCTAAGTCATTGAGCCTGGATGGGAGACCCACCGGAATGTCGGAGACATACGGGGGGGGGCCGGTCTGGGTCACCGGCTCGCCACAGAGCGACCAGGGGGGATCGGTTTGCGAGAGGCCCAGTGCGTTCAACTGGATCCTTCCCGGGACCGGTGTCCGTTTCGCGAACGCCCGCGCGTTGCCACACCGGTTCTTCATGGTGCCGTCTCGCTGCGACAAACGGAACGCGAAGCGACCCGAAAGGATGTCTTCGAGGAGGGGAACCTCGACGGCGCCCTCGAAGTCGCGGGCGCCGAAGTTGCCGAACTCGGAGCGCACGAAACCACCGAACTCACCCGACGGCTTGCGCGAGTAGAACTTGATGGCCCCGGCCGACGCATTGCGCGCCAGGCCGGTCCCCTGTGGCCCGCGCAAGACGTTGACGGCCTCGACGTCGAAAAGCATCGGGCTCTGCAGCGCCGGGGCGTTGATCGCCACGTCGTCCTGATAGATCGCGACGGCACCGGTGGAGTTGGCGTTGAAGTCATTGAGGCCCACGCCACGGATGAAGAAGGTCGGCGTCGTCGCACCGGGACTCACGATTTCCAGGTTGGGGGTATAGCCCGCGAGGTCGGCGATGGTCTGGGCGCCCAGCGCCGCGAGATCGTCGGTGCTGAAGGCGGTCACGGAGTCGGCGGCCTGGAAATCGCCCGTACCCACTGATTCCGAACCGAAGATGAGGATTTCCTCGATATCTGGTTCGAGGGAAGGCTCCCATTCGGAACCGAGTTCCGGCTCGGTGGAAGGATCGGACGGGGCCTCTTGCGATTCGGGATCACCCGCCGGAACAACGGGCTCTGGTTCCTCTGCTCCGGCCAACGCTGCAGCGAAAATCGCCACAGCGATACCGAGCCCGATCAGAGGCGCGAGCGAGCTTTGCGTGCCGTTGTATTCGGTCGGGAGCGGCCTCGGCCCCTCCGCCATGAACCGATTCTTCATCCCGTCCTTTAGGCCGTCTGCACCTGGCCACTCACTTTTGGCCATTCAATCAAGCCGGAAGAGCTGCATGCCTCACTCGCGAGGTCACGCCGGGCCGTCCAGATGTGATACTACTATGAAGCCGTGCGAAAAGGCGTAAAAGTTTTCTCGGTGGTTGTCGCACTCGGAGCGCTGTTTCCGGCCGTTTCGCTCGCGGTTGACGGCGGCGATGCGGAGGAACCCACCAAGCAGGCGGGAGAGGATCGCTGGGTTCCCTCGCTGGCGATCATCGGCGGAGTCACCATCCAGCAGCAGGACGGGAATTCCGATTCCTTCATGGTGGATCTGAATTCCAATTCCACACCCCTTCAGGGCTTCATCGAAGGGAGTGACACGGCGGTGTCTCCGTTCGTCGGTGGATCCCTCGAATTGATGAGCCCAGCACTCCCGTTCTCGTTGAGACCGCGGCTGTTCGTGAGCGGTGAGATCCTGCCCACGTTCGCGGCCGACCGCGACCTCGCGGTGGAGGGAAATCCCAGCTGCATCCGCGGCCCGGAACCCAATGCGCCGTGCGCGAGTAAACCGGGCGGATTGAGCGGGACGTCCTTCAATGCGGAAAACGCCAACGGTCAGGGAAGCAGCCTGATCACCCAGGTCGACACCCTCGTGTTCGGCGCCAACCTCGGCGTGGCGTTCCCTGTAGAGGTGTTGGAGCGCCAACTCCGGATCAAGCCCTCTGTGGGGTGGATCAGCTACGAGGTCGAGGCTGACGGACTCGTGGTCGATGCGGCATGCGGGGATCCCAATAGCATCCCTCCGTCGACACGGTGCAATGACTTCCTGCGCGAGATGACACTCGCGGCCAGTGATTCTCAGCGGTTCAACGGAATCGGCCCGGGAGTGGACGTCGAGATGGATGCCGGTCAACTCGGACCGCTCGGCGTTTCGCTGTTCCTAGGCGGGCGCGCCTACGCGATCGTCGGCGATCGGGATATGTCCTTCAGCGATACCAAGTCCTACGACGATCAACTCGGAACGGATGACGCCACCGCGCTGTTCGAGGTCAAAGTCGATCCGTGGATATTCCGAGCGCACGTGGGAATCCGCTTCCACTACCTGGGAAACCAGGACTGATCCGCACACCGACCATTTCGCAGTTTAGAAACTCGCTCCGCGTGCTCTAGATACAATCGGGTCCAACGCGAAGAACTCCGCGGCGCTCTAGGCGCGATCAGAATAACCTTGAACGACGCCTCGCTGCGTTCGGGATGCGAACGCAGCGAGGCTCAATCCCTACGCCACTTTCCAAGCTGCGCTTCGCTCAGCGCGGCGGAATGCGGCCGTCCATGTCGGGGATCACGTAGGCCGGGTCGATCCGGCACGGTCCGGGTACGCCGGCAACTCCCTCCAGGTACTGACAAGTCCCCTGCACGCTCGCGGCGGTCGGCTGTGGTTGGCCAGCCACCCAGCCCCGCAGCGATTCCCAGCCCGCCGCGACCTCGGCACTCGTAAATCCGCAGTGGCTCGGCGCGGCCTCGACGACGATCGCGGTGGTGAGATTCGACGCGGGAACGACCGATGCATACTCGCTCTCGTTTTCGACGATCACGAGACCGTCCTGATCGGTGTGCATCGATACGATCTTCACATCGCCGACAACACCAGAGGGTGTGTAATTTCTGCCGAGGCGGTTCGCCCCGCCCGGATTGGTGGCGACGCGCTCGATGCTGGCATCGATGGCCGGGACGTCATAGGTGACGCCGATATTGCCCATGCCCTGCTTTCCAGCGAGTTTCGCCTTGTTCCAGATCAGATCGGAGAGACCAAAGAGCGCAAACCCCATGTCGGTGAGGATGAACGAGGCCGGAAGCTCCGTTTCCGTCAAATACGCCACCAGGTTGGCCTGTTGCTGGGGGGTCCGAAATTCTTCCGGCGTCAGGATTCCCATGCACGCGTTGGCCTTGAGGGCCATGGTCACCTCGTTGTCGAACGGCGAAGTGCCCGGCGGAATCACGTAGGTCGGGAAACCCGGCGCGGGCAGACCCTTCCCGCCCCCGTCGATGAACGCGGACGGCGTGTTCGCACAAACCGCGTCATAGATCAACCGGATGTCGATCCCCGCATCCCAGTTGCGGCTACCCGCCACCGCGCCGCAGATCGGATAGGCGCCGACGACGTTTCCGATGTGCGCCTTCTCGATGAGCTGTGCGGTAACGATGCCCCCGAGCGATGCGCCGTTCAAGTAGACCTGGTTGGGCTCGCCAAAGTTCGCCTTGAAGACGCTGTACATGTTCTGCATGTCGTTCTTGGTCTTGAAGAGCGCCCAGCCGAACTGCTGGTAGCTCGAGGCCGCGACCGCATAGCCCTCGGAGAGTTGCAGCGGAGCGAGCGGGCCGAGATCCGACACGGGTCCGATCGGAGAAAGGCTGAAGCCGTGATTCCAGATCACGAGGTCGCCGTTCCAGTCGTCCGGGACGACGATCTTGAAGAAGGCTCCGCCGTCTGTGTTGCCGGTCATTTCCGTAAGTGCGTGTGCGCTGGTGGTAAATAATGCGAGCAGTACTGCCAATGACAGTAAGGCGATGTTGATTCGCTTCATCGAATTCCTCCTCGTTGGGGTGGACACCCGAACGTCCGATTGCGCGCACGCTTGCTCAGAAGATTGCCTGGACTATGCCCTCGCCGGACCTCCCGATCCTCGATGACCTGATCGATTCAGGTCGGAGGCCATTCTATTCTGATTCCATCGAGAAAATCACGGAAAAACTGACTCGTCGTCGAAACGCCAGAGACCGGTCTCGTCGCGAACCAGCCGGCGAGAGCCCGCGAGCTCTTGCGCTCTCTCGCGAGCGTAGGCGGCGCGCTCCAACAGAACGCTGCGCTCGTAATAGGAGAGCAGATCGACCCAGACCTGCGGATCGTCGGGAGTGAGTTCTGCGGCTCGTTCGAGCTGCGGTAGAGATTGCTCGTGTGCGGCCATCAGCAGCAACAAGCGACCGTAGTTGGAGCGGGGAACGGCGTCGTCGGGGTCGGCCTCGACGGCGGCGGCAAAAAGACTGAGCGCCTCCTCGATTTCTCCGCGCTTCCAGGCTTCGAGGGCACGCGCGTCGAGGGCGCGCGCGGAATCGGTGTGCGGTCCTGGCGCGGTATCACGCGGGGCCGGCTGCGGGAGCACGCGGTCCGGAAGATCCTCCATCTCGAGTTCCCGCTTCGAGATCGTCCACACTTGGGGTTTTCCCTCGGTGTCGGGAAGCACGCGCTGGCTGGTTTCTCCAATCGCAACCGGCACTTCGCCGGTCGGAGGCGTCCTATCCCGCGACTGCCAGAACAGCACGCCAGCGACGATGAGCGTTGCTAAAAGGTAAAAGAGAGTTCGCCGTTTCACGATTGCCTCTGACGCGAGTGCCGCAGTGCGGCAAGTGCGAGCAGCTCGGCTACGCCCGCCGCGAAGAGGATCGAGCCGCCGGGTTCGGGGATGAATTCCAGATCGATCGGGCCGTCAAGACCTCCATTACCGCTCGCGACGAAGACCTCCACGAAGGAGCCGTCGACGCCGTCGTAGCGCCGGATCGCGTCGTCGTCGTAACTCGTCACGAAGAGATCGCCACCGGGCCCGAATGCGAGCGCGGTCGGTCCCGTCAGGCCGCCCGAACCGCTCGTCACGAAGGTCTGCAAAAATGTTCCCGTCGTCGCGTCGAACAGCCGCACCTCGCTCGGAAAGCGCGAGACCACGTAGAGCTCGCCATTGCGAATTGCGAGCCCCCACGGATCGAGGGCGCCTCCGCCGTTTCCGGTCGAATCGATGAAGACGCCGATGAACGCGCCACTGCCGCCAGCGTATTCGAGAATCTCACCCGTGAGGCCGCTCGCGACGAGCAGGTTGCCGCTCGGGGCAAACACGAGACCGCGCGGATTGCTGAGACCGCCCGAGCCGCCAGTCACGAAGAAGCCGAGCGGGTTTCCCGTGGCTGCATCGAAGCGAAAGACCCCCTGCGACGACGGGCAGGAGACGTAGAGATTGCCGTCCGCGCCGACGACCTGGTCGAACGGCGCCGCGAGCGACGTCGGGCACGCGTCAAAGAAGGTGCCGACGGCCGCGCCGCCCGCACCGTCGTACTCGATGATGTCGTTGTCGTAGACGCTTCCGACGAGCAGATTCCCCGATGGTGCGACCGTCATGCCGCTGTCCGATGGCGCCGAGAGCCCGCGCGCTGTCGTTCCGGTCGGGTCGCCCGAGCTGTCGAAGTAGACCACCGCGTTACTGAGTGGGCTCACCGCCAATAAAGTCGCGCCATCCCAGATCAGATCCATCGCGTTGCCGAGCCCGCCGGCGCGGGGTGCAACCAGCGGGGAGACCGCGAGGCCAATCAGATCCACCGACACCACGTCGTTTGAAAACGAACCCGAGACGCTCAGGGTTCCGTCGGGTGCCAGCGCGAGACCGAAGGGCCCGTCGACGTTATTCGGCGCGAGCACCTCGCGCTGGAAAATCCACGATGAGCCGTTGAACGCGTACTCGACCACGCGGTCCGCCCCCGTCTCGGCCACCAGCATTTCGGTCGCGGACAGAAACACGATGGCTCCCGGAGAAACCAGCCCAGAAATGACCGTCGTTGCGCCGCCTCCACCGCCGCCGGTCGGAAAGCGCAAAACTGCTCCGTTGAGCGCATCGCTCGCGTAGACGTCGGAACCGTTCACCGCAAGCGCAGAAAAGTTTGCTGCGGCATCGCTGGCCAGCGTCGAGACGTTGCCCGATGCAATCACGAGCTGCACGATTGCATCCGTTCCGGTGCTCAGCTCAGTCTCTGCCGCGAGGA
>JAFDAW010000391.1 GCA_019313605.1 Deltaproteobacteria bacterium | reverse complement strand
CGGAGGCAGAACCCTACCCTGAGGGTTCTGCCTCCCTTGATTCTGGCCGAGGCCAGGCGACGACTTCGAAAGGCTGAAACGTCGAAACCGTGAACCAGTCGAGAGTCCGAATCTCTCAGCCACAGCTTACTCGGTCCCGCGAGAGCCCGAATGACTTGTGTCTGGAGTGCTGCGCTCGTCGGCGTGGCGGGGATACCCGTCGAGGTCGAAGTTCGAATTTCTTCTCAGCTGCCGCGGGTCGATATCGTCGGTCTGCCAGAAGCCGCCGTACGTGAGTCGGTGTCACGAATTCGCGGCGCGATCGCGGCGACCGGCCTTCCCTTCCCCGATCGGCGGGTGACCATCAATCTCGCGCCCGCAGAGCTTCGCAAGAGTGGTGCGGGGCTCGATCTACCGATCGCAATCGGAATCCTCGGCGCCACAGGTGTCATCGAGCACGATCGCCTCGCTCGCCGTGGGTTCATGGGCGAACTCGCCCTGGATGGCCGATTGCGCGGAACACGCGGAACCCTGGCGGCGGTTCTCGCCATGCGTGAAGTCGGCGTGAACGAAGTGATCGTTCCCATGCAAAGCGAACAACGGGCGCGTCATGCGCCGGGAATCAACATCCTCGGCGCGCGGGACCTCGGCGCCGTCGTCGACCACTTGCGGGGAGAAGAGCTTCTCTCACCTACCGAGGACGGCCCAGGCGAAGATCCTCTCCCCGATGGCGATCGCCTCTGCCTCTCCGATATCCGTGGCCAGACGCTCGCGAAACGTGCGCTCGAGATCGCAGCGGCCGGCGGGCACGGATTACTGATGACCGGACCACCCGGCACAGGAAAGACGCTACTGGCCCGGCGCCTACCCGATCTGCTGCCACCGCTTTGTGAAAACGAACGCCTCGAAGCCTTTTGCGTGCTCGACGCGTCGGGCGCCATCTCACCCGACCAGCCGATTTCGAGCGCACCGCCCTTCCGCGCACCCCACCACAGCGCGAGCGCGGCCGGACTGCTCGGCGGTGGCAGTCCCATCCGTCCCGGCGAGGTTTCGCTCGCGCATCACGGCGTGCTCTTCCTCGACGAGCTGCCCGAGTTCGATCGGCGATGTCTCGAATCCCTCCGCGAGGTGATCGAGCAGGGTGTCGTGCGTATCGCACGCGCCAACGACCGATTCGAACTCCCGGCACGATTCCAGCTGATCGCGGCGGCCAACCCCTGTCCTTGTGGCTTCTATGGAACACCGGGGCGCGATTGTCGCTGTGACGACGCGACGCTCGCGCGCTATCGAAGAAAGCTGTCGGGGCCACTCCTCGATCGTGTCGATCTTGGCGTGACGGTCGGCGAGGTTCCGTGGGCGGTTCTGCGCGCACCGAATACGGGGCCCACCAGCGAGACTGTGCGGCTTCGCGTCGCGCGCGCTCGTGCCCATCAGCGTGCGCGCGGCATCACGACCAATGCAGCGATCCCCGACAAGCGGATCGACGAACTCGTCCAGGCCGACGAAGCGGCACTCGAGATCCTCGGTCGAGCGGTCGAGGGGCTCCACTTGTCAGCCCGTGCCGCGCGGCGTCTGCTGCGGGTCGCGCGAACGATTTCCGATCTGGCAGACCGGCAGAACACGGATCACGAGGCCGTCGCAGAAGCGCTCCAGATGCGACTGAAATGGTAGGGGTGACGCATTTCGAACAGTGCGTGTCCGTTTTTCGTCACTCTTACACTAAGAGGACACGAAGCGGACACAAAGCGGCAAGCGCGAAGAAGCCGAGATCAGCCCCGGATGGGCGTATAGCCCGCGCTAGCTCCTCCAGCAGCGGCGACGGCTCTTTGCCTTGCCCAGTTTGCCGATGAACTGCACTCGCGGCGAGTTGGGCACGGTGAATGCAATGTCATAGATCTGCATTCATTGGCCGGGCATTCGAAGTTGGCCTTCAACGTCGACGCGACGCTGCCGATGAGTGTAAAGAGGCGAGAGAGCAACCTGCGGAACCCAGCATCCGCGCGCGCGAGGACTTCGAACATGGGCCCGACCAGTACCGCGATTCCCGTCGATCATATTCCGGCGATTCACGACATAGAGACCAATCCGAGCGATGAACCGCAGCCCATGACGCTCCTCGAGCTGATCGCCGCCGTGAGCGATGTC
>JAFDAW010000390.1 GCA_019313605.1 Deltaproteobacteria bacterium | reverse complement strand
GGCCAATCGCGTCCGGGATGTGCTCGATGCCGGAGTTCAGCCGGAGCGGGTTGGTGTGGTGACGCGCAATCTCGATCTCTACCGCAGCGCGCTGCGGGTCCAGTTTGGCCGACTCGGGATTCCGATCTCTGGAATCGATCCGCGTGAGGTCGTCGCGCCCGCGGATCGGCGTCGGATCCTCGCTCTGCAGGAGCTGCTCCTCGCGGGGCGGCGCGCGTCGTTGGAGCTCTGGCTCGATCTCTCGCACGCGCTTCCGTCGACTGCACAAGAATCCGCGCCATTGAGTGCCGAGGAGCGCTCGGATCTGCGCGTGGCATTTCACGCATCGGGCGTTGCGCGACTCGTCGATATGGAGAGATTGGGAGTTCCCGCGGTTGGCGCGCGGCCGCGGCTCCCGCGTCGAGGATTGGCCCTCGACGCAGACGGCACGCCCGTCGCACCTCGCCGCAAACTCCCGGCAGGGCGTTTCGTGCTGGCCGTTTCTGCTGCACGCCGCGTGTCGGAGCATCTCGCCACCTGGCCGGAGCGGGCTGCGTTGTCGGATCACCTCGACACTCTGGAATCTCTGGTGGTGGAACATCTGTGCTGGCCGCCAGCTCTGGAATCTCTGGTGGTGGAACATCTGTGCTGGCCGCCAGACGATTCTGCGCGGACCGAACTACTCGTAAGAACTGAAGCGGCTGGAAGTGGTGATTTCGAACTCGACTGTGAGGACTTCTGGCTCTACCTGGACGCGCGAACCAAGGAGATGCTGAGGCTTCCGATCGGAGGAGCGGGCGGCGGCGTAGCGGTCCTCTCGGTCGAGCAAGCGCGTTCGCGAACCTTCGAGCGATTGTTCCTGATCGGGTTGAGCCGCGAAGTCTTTCCTCGCCCAATCGGAGAAGCCCCCCTGCTCCCCGATGGTCTGCGTCGACGGTTGCGCGCAGTGCTGCCGGATCTCCCCGTGAAGAGCGAGGGTTACGACGAAGAGCGGTACCTCTTCGCACAGCTGCTTTCTTCGAGTTCGAACACGGTGGTGTCGCATCCCGAGGTCGACGAAGATGGCCGTCGCCGGCCCGCTTCGCCGCTGCTCGAACGATTGCGCTCGTCAGATGCTGAGGACCTTCCGGGTTTTTGGCAGCCCGCAGAGTGCGCCGATTCGCGCCCGCTGCGAACCGCCTACGAGCACGCGCAGATCGCGGGCCTGAGTGGCACGCGAGATCAGTTTGCGCGTGCGATGCGGCTTGCCATCGAGGAGCGATCCCAGTCCAACCCGGATCTCATCGAGATCCCGAGCGATCGCGGTGACGAAGCGCGCGCCGCGGCGAGAATTTCGGTTCTCGAAGAATGGGATCCGCGCGGTGGTCACCGCTTCGAACTCGGCCCGTATTACGGATTTCTCGGCCCGATCGCCGACGCCGCAGATCCGCGGCGCGCGCCGCTCTACGTGACCGGGATCGAGAAGGTCGCCCGATGTCCGTGGCAGGCCGTTCTCGGTCAGCTGCTTCGCATCGAACCGCTGCCCGACGCGCTCGCAGATCTTCCCAGTGCCGATGCACTGATCGTCGGAAACCTGGTGCACGGCGTGCTACAGGAGATTGCCTCCGAAGCGTTGCCCGAGGGTGGTCGCACACTCGAAGAAGTCGTCGGTCACGACCCGGTTCAGATTCCGTGGCCCGATCGCGATCGCTTGCGCGATCTTTTGGATCGCCGGGCCAGAGACATTCTTCGCGATGAGGGAATCTCGACGCCGGGCTTCGAGCGCGTTCTGGTCGATCACGCGCGCGATCGCGTGGAGTCCGCGCGCGCCATGGGATGGCCCGCAGAAGGCTCCGAGGTCGGTGTGCTCGGTGCCGAGGTCGAGGGTTTCGTTGCGTTGCGGGATTGCAGTGGCGCCGAGCGGGAGCTTCGATTTCGCATCGATCGGGTCGATCGGGTGGCGGGTGTTTTGCGGTCGATCGATTACAAGACCGGCAAGGTCATCACGGATGGGAAGAAGCCCGAGACCCGCAGGGGCCATCTTCTCGCGGCCGTCTCGTCCGGGACCGCGCTCCAGGTGTCCGCCTACGCGATGGGCGGCGCCCAGATCGACGGGGCTGACTCGGCGCAGGGTCGTTACCTCTACCTCGGCGCCGAGATTCCGGAGCACGCGCGCGTCGCAGCGGTCGATTCGGAAGATCGGGATTTTGCAGATGCGTTTGAGCGCGTTGCACAGGTCGCGTTCGAGGCCTGGGATCGCGGGTGTTTCGTGCCCCGCCTGGTCGATTCGTTCACTCGAAGCGAACCGAGAATGTGTCGAACCTGCTCGGTGAAAGAAGCCTGCCTGCGTGGAGACTCGGGTTCGAGGTATCGACTCGAGCAGTGGGTCGCGTCCGCGCGATCGAAAGCTGCCGAAGAGTCGCTCGAAGCTGAGCGCGCGGCGCTCCAGCTCTGGGATCTGGGAGTGGACGAGGCGTGAGTCGCGAAGAGATCGCACGGGCCGACGGGCTCCGGGAAGAAGACGCGCGAGCGCGCGTTCTCGCGCAGCGGGAATTCACACGGCCGGTCGTGGTCGAAGCCGGAGCGGGAACCGGAAAGACCACGGCGCTCGTGGCGCGGGTGCTCGCGTGGAGTTTCGGTCCGGGATGGGATCGGGCCAAGGCGTCCGCAGCGTCGACCGCTGAAGGGGCTCGCGGCGATCGCGTCGCAGCCCAGGTGCTCCGGGGTGTCGTCGCGATTACGTTCACCGAGAAGGCCGCTGCAGAGATGAGCGA
>JAFDAW010000389.1 GCA_019313605.1 Deltaproteobacteria bacterium | reverse complement strand
GCAAGCAACCCCTCGACGCGAGGCCAGTCAACATCAACGACCTCCTCGAATCGATGACGGCCCTCCTGGAGCGCACTCTCGGAGAGACCATCGAGCTGCGATTCAAGCTGAGACCGAACATCGCTGCATGCATGATCGACCGATTGCAACTCGAAAACGCGATCTTGAATCTGGCGATCAACGCGCGTGACGCCATGCACAGTGGCGGGTTGATTACGATCGAGACGTCGAACGTCTCGCTGGACGTACGCGACGCTTCGATGCTTCCAGACGCCACCGAAGGCGATTACGTTTTGATTTCCGTGCGCGACACGGGCGTCGGAATGTCCGCACCGGTGCGAGCGAGGGTGTTCGAGCCGTTCTTTACGACCAAGGACGTGGGGGCGGGCAGCGGACTCGGGCTCAGCATGGTCTATGGCTTCGTCAAGCAGTCAGGAGGGCACGTTTCGATCGAATCCAAACCTGGATCGGGTACGGAAGTGCGCCTCTACATCCCGTGGACAAATCAGCCGCTCGATGCGCTCGAATACATCGACGCCGACACAGTGCCCTCCGGGCAGAGAGAATCGATTCTCGTGGTCGAGGACGACCCCGCACTTCAGCAGGTGATCTTCCTGTTCCTCGAGCAACAGAACTATCAGGTGGCCGCGGCCTCGAATGGCTCGGAAGCCCTGGCGATCCTGGACGAGAGTGGTCCATTCGATCTTCTCTTGTCCGACATCATCTTGCCAGGAGAGCTTTCGGGTACCGAGCTCGTGAAGCTAGCTACCAGCAAACAGCCTTCGATTAAGACCTTGCTCATGTCGGGCTACGCGTCCGACGCCTTCGAAGGAGAAACCGACCCACCGGATCCCGCGAACCTGCTGCAAAAGCCCTTTAGCATGGGAGCACTCGCGCGAAAGGTGCGATCCGCTCTCAGCGCGGAAGAAGGAGCCGATTCCGACTCCGATTGACCAACGCTCGGAGCGGCAGAATCGCGAGACGATCGAGCCTCGGCTCTGGTACCGGCGAAGACAGCAGGCGCGGCTACCCGGCGATGCGCCTTTCCAGACTGGCGAGCGCATCTGCAACACTGCCGCCGTGCTCATCGAGCAACCGGGCAGCCTGCTCGGAATTCAAATCGGTCGTCGATTCGAGGATTCGGATCGCGCGTTCGCGCAGCTTCTCGGAACCGGGCACCAGATGCGTCATGAGATTGCCTCTCACGTAACCCAGCCGCACCATGACGGTCGTCGAGAGCAGGTGGAGAACCATCTTCTGGGCGAGGCCCGCTTTCATTCGGGTAGAGCCGGCGATCACCTCTGCACCCGTATTTGTCACGATCGCGACCTCGGCAGCTTCGGCAAGGGGCGAATTGGGATTGCAGGTGATCGCGATCGTCCGGGCCCCCGCGGTGTGCGCCTCTTCGAGACAACTGAGTACGAAAGGCGTGTGTCCACTCGCGGAGATCGCAACCACCGTATCGCCCACTCCGAGCCCGCGGCGACGGAGCTCGCAAGGGCCCTCGTAGACATCATCTTCCGCTCCCTCCACAGCCCGCGATAGCGCTCGCGCCCCGCCTGCCATGACGGCCTGCACGCGGCTCGGTTCGATCCCGAACGTGGGGGGGAGTTCAGCGCAGTCCAGGGCGCCCATACGACCGCTCGTGCCAGCTCCGACGTTGAACCAGCGCCCGCCCCCGCCGAGCGTACAGGCGAGGATATCGACGGCCCTCTCGAGCTGAGGTAGCACCTCACTCACGGCGGAAATCGCCTTGGCATCTTCGGCGTGGACGGCCGCCAGAATCTCGGCCGTACTGCGCCGATCGAGATCCCGAGTGGCGTCCAGAACTGCCTCAGTGGACCGGTTCTCTCCCATTCGCAATTGTTTCGGTTGCCGGTGCCGGTTCATGAATGTTTGTGCCTGAATGAGTGAGTGCACGATGAGCTTCTTTGTCACGCAAAAGACCCTCGAACGCCTCGAATGGAAAGGCGTCCTCGCGATGTTGAGCGAGCGGGCGAGGACACCCGGAGGTCGAAGACGCTGCACACCGGAGGCTTTGGAGGGCGAATCGGTCGAAGTCTCTCTGTTCGAGCCGACCCGCCGCGGAGTGCTCGAACGCCTCACCGAAACGAGCGAGGCCCGAAGCGTCCTCACG
>JAFDAW010000388.1 GCA_019313605.1 Deltaproteobacteria bacterium | reverse complement strand
GCTCAACTCCAACACGGAGCGGGAGATATCGACGATGTCGATCCGCTCGAGGCTCCGGGTTTCCGCAAGCGCGCGTGCGGTTGAGCCCATTCCGAAGCTGATGAGCAACGCCGACTTCAGCTGCGGATGCAATGCAACGGGCCAGTACACGAACAGATTCATGTATCGACGTGCCATGTGGGACGTCGCAGCCATCGGAAAGCCATCGGTGATCAGGCGGTGCTCGACCGCTCGATCGAGTTTTCGCCGCTCGAGGTAGAGCGCGGTCTCCGTCGCACTCTCGCGAATCGCGATCACCTTCTCTCCGGTGGACTCGTATGGCCGCGCCGCGTCGAGTGCGTATCGGGCTTCCATCCTCCCGAAGGGGAAGAGCAGGGCGGTCATAACGATTGTCACCAGGCTCGCGAGCGTTACAGCGACGGGTTTCCAGGCCCACGCAGGCCTACGCGCTACGAGCGCGATCGCGGCAACGATCACGTACGCGACTGAGAGGCCCCACAACGATGCCTCGATTCCGAGCGTCGGCAGCTGGACGAAGCCTGCCAGGAGCGCGCCCAGCATGCTGCCGATCGAGTTGGCGAGTGTCAGCAAGCCGGTCGCCCACGAAGCGTTCGAGATCTCCTCGTGCAACGCACTCCCAATCAGCGGGAACAGCATTCCCGAGAGCAGTGAAGTGGGAAACATCAGGCAGGCGCCGAGGAATGCCACATCGGCGACAGCCCCAACCCGAACTGCATCGGCGGCACCCGCTCCCGCGCCCACCCTCACGCCCTGTAGCACGAGGTCGAATGCGGCGTAGAGCAGCATCGTCGCCACCCCTGCCGCCAGGGCGACCACCGGGATGTACGTGGCAGCGTCGGAGCGATTTCGCAGCCAGCGTGCGCTCGCGATGCCGCCGACTCCGATTCCCGCCAAGACCACCGCAAGTATCACGGCGAACGCAAGGCTCGTGCTCACGACGAAGAGCTTGAGAAACCGGAACCAGACGACCTCGAGGGCAAGCAGAATGGTGCCCGAGAGCGCCGTCGCGTAGAGCCGACGTCGCGCCGTCGCGCCGCTTCTTGGGGCGCTCGCCGGGGGCGCGCTCTGGTCCGACGGGAATCCCTCGAACCGCCGAGCGAATGCGAAGGCACCCGCGGCGGCGAGCCCGTTCAACGCCACCGCAACGAGACCGGCCTGCAGGATTCCGAGGCGACTCACGAGGAATGCTTCGGTCCCGATTGCTCCAATGACCGCGCCCAAGGTATTCCAGCCGTAGAGCCGGCCCAACACGCTGCCGTAGTCGGGATCACTTCTCGATAGTGCCTGGGTCAACAGGGGCAGCGTTGCGCCCATGGCTGCGGCTGGAATCAGGATCAGCCCAAACGAAAGCATGAAGCGTGCGGCGTTGATCACCCAGGGGTCAGGGGTTAGTGGTCGGAGTAATGGCGCCAGCAGCAACGTGAGGTTCGGAAGCATCCAGACGAGTAGAAGTGCGGTGACCCCAATCGCGACTTCGAGGCTCGCGTACAATCGGATCGGTCGTCGCACGCGACCGCCAAAAAGCGCCATCAAACCATTGCCGACTCCGAGCCCGCCCATGAAGCTCGCCAGGACCAATGCCGACGCCCATACGCTGTTGCCCAGGACGATTCCCGCCTGGCGGAAGAAGAGCGTCTCGAAGATGAGCGCCGCGACACCGGATACGAAGAAGAGCGCGTACACCCAGAACGTGGACTGCTTGTGCGTTCTCAATATTCGTCCCAGCTGCGTCTCATGACATTCTGGACCGTGGCCGTTGCGACTGCAACGCCCTTGGATCGCCCTCCCCGATACATACGCCACACCACGCCGCACGATTGACCTTCATCCGTTCCTCGCGAGCTGCCTGCCGTGCAATCGCGAGATTGATGGTGACCGCACCACCCGTCCCGAAGTACATCTCGTCAGGAGTCTGCCCGTCGAACGCCGAGTGCGGCATCACTTCGTTGTGAGCCGTCACGTAAAACTCAACGAGACGACGCAGCGCCGCGGCAGTGTCCAGGCTGTGTAGATAAATCCACGAGTGTTTCAAGGAGCGCCAAAAGGCTTCGATCATCGAGTTGGAGAAGGTCACCTCCACCTGGGCGAGCACACGCCTCCAATCCACTCTCTCCAAC
>JAFDAW010000387.1 GCA_019313605.1 Deltaproteobacteria bacterium | reverse complement strand
GCTTCGGAACGGCTGCGGCGACGAGCGATAGCGTGGCCGCGTACATCATCCGGCGCCTGCTTCTGATCGTGCCGACGCTGTTTGCGATCATGCTCTTGAATTTCGCGATCGTTCAGGCTGTGCCGGGCGGGCCGATCGAGCGAATTCTCGCGGAGCTCGACCACACGGCGGTATCCGCGACCGAGCGAATCTCGGGCGGGGGCGGGGACTTCGCCGGTGCACCAGCGCCGAGAGCCGGCAGTACCCAGACCTATCGGGGCGCGCAGGGGCTGCCACCGGAATACATCGAACAACTCGAGCGGCAGTTCGGTTTCGACAAGCCGCTCCACGAGCGCTTCCTCTTGATGATGCGCGATTTTGCAGTCTTCGATTTCGGCAAGAGCTACTACCGCGACCGCAGCGTCGCCCAACTCATAGTCGACAAGATGCCGGTATCGATCTCGCTCGGACTCTGGACGACACTGTTCGTCTACCTGATCTCGATTCCGCTCGGGATTGCCAAGGCCATTCGGGACGGCACCCGCTTCGACATCGCGACGAGCACGGTCGTCGTGATCGGGAATGCGGTGCCTTCTTTCTTGTTCGCGATCCTATTGATCGTCGTTTTCGCGGGCGGTCAATACCTGGATTGGTTTCCGCTGCGCGGCTTGCATTCCGAGGGCTGGAAGGAGCTGAGTTGGTTTGGCCAGGTGAAGGATTATCTCTGGCACATCGCACTCCCCGTTTTCGCTCTCGTGATCGGTGGTTTCGCGTCGCTTACGATTCTTACCAAGAACTCATTCCTCGACGAGATCGGAAAGCAGTACGTGGTGACAGCGCGCGCCAAGGGGCTCGCTGAAGGCCGCGTTCTCTACGGCCACGTATTTCGCAACGCAATGCTGATCGTGATCGCCGGATTCCCTTCGGCGTTCATCCGCATCCTGTTCACCGGTGCGTTGCTGATCGAGGTGATCTTCTCGCTGGATGGCCTGGGACTGCTCGGCTTCGAGGCGGCCATCAACCGGGATTATCCGGTCATGTTCGCCACCCTGTATTTTTTCACGCTGCTCGGGTTGCTGATGGGGCTGATCACGGATCTCACCTACGCGTTCGTCGATCCGCGGATCGACTTTGAAGCGCGGGAGTCCTGAGCGTGACGATCGAAGAGATTGGCCAGTGCAAGATTCTGACCTTCAGCATCGATCGTCAGATCGATCGCGAAGCGCGGGAGTCCTGAGCGTGGCGATCGGAGAGATTGGGCGGCGCAGGATCCGCACCTTCAAGGCCAACCGCCGGGGCTACTGGTCACTCTGGATCTTCTCGGTGCTCTTTCTGGTGACGCTCTTCGCGGACGTCATCGCAAACGACAAGCCGCTGCTTATGCGCTACGAGGGCGCGTTCTACTTTCCACTCTTTTCCGCGTATCCCGAGACGAACTTCGGCGGATTCCTCGAAACCGAGGCGGATTATTCGGACCCGGAAGTCCAGGAGCTGATCGAAACCAAGGGCTGGATCCTCTGGCCGCTGATTCCATTCAGCTACGACACGATCTGCTACGAGCTGCCCACGCCAGCGCCGTCTGCGCCCACCTTGAACAACTGGTTGGGCACTGACGATCAGGCGCGCGACGTGGTTGCGCGCTTGATCTACGGGTTTCGCATTTCGGTGCTGTTCGGCCTGGCGCTGACCCTGATCAGTTCCGCGATCGGCATCGCAGCGGGCGCGGTCCAGGGGTATTTCGGCGGGCGCATCGATCTGTATTTCCAACGCTTCATCGAAATCTGGTCGAGCCTGCCGACGCTCTATCTCCTAATCATCCTCGCGAGTGTCGTGCAGCCCAATTTCTGGTTGCTGCTCGGACTGTTGTTGTTGTTCAGTTGGACCGAGCTGGTTCGCGTGGTGCGCGCGGAATTCCTGCGTACGCGAAACTTCGATTATGTGCGGGCTGCCCGCGCGCTGGGCGCGGGTGATCTTTCGATCATGTTCAATCACATCCTGCCCAATGCGATGGTGGCGACGTTGACGTTTCTCCCGTTCATCTTGAGCGGGGCGATTACGTCGTTGACGGCGCTCGACTTCCTGGGGTTTGGATTGCCACCCGGCAGCCCGTCGCTCGGAGAGTTGCTCAATCAAGGCAAGAACAACCTGAGCGCTCCGTGGCTCG
>JAFDAW010000386.1 GCA_019313605.1 Deltaproteobacteria bacterium | reverse complement strand
CGTTGGCCTTCTCTTTTTCGCAGCCCTGATTGTCGGCGCTTTGACATCCGCGATCTCATTGCTGGAAGTCGTGGTGAGCTCCGCAATCGACGGTTTCGGTTGGCCACGTCGTCGGGCGGGGATCTTGCTGGGCATCGTGATCACGGTTCTCGGCGCGCCCTCTGCGTGGAGCATCGATATTCTTGGAGCCGTCGATCAGATCGCCAACAACATTCTGCTTCTCGGAGGCGGTCTGGTGCTTTCGATTTTCGTGGGATGGGTGATGGCCGGCCCGGTCGAAGAAGTGAGTGCGGGTACATCAGGTATCGCCTGGTTCGGAAGCTGGCGAAACCTGCTTCGCTTTGCGGTGCCCGCGTTCCTGTTCTTCGTCCTGGTCTACGACGCGATCCCGAGCACCTTCAAGACGATCGTCGATCTTTTCTAACAGCTGCCCGCCAAGGAGCGGAGCCCCAGAATGGGGCTTTGCGACGCCGCATAAGCTTTGGCCGAAGGCCAACGCGCTGTTACACCGTGACGATTCGAGTGCCGCAGGGTATCGTCCCGCCCGGAGCCCAGCCGGATGGGGCCTATGGGTCTGCTCGTCGCGCGCGTCGCCGGACCCACGAGATGGAGGAGCTCCGTGTCCGAACAATCCCGCTTTCCGAAAGCCGCCTGGCTTCCGCTGGTTTCCGGGCTGAGCTGGTTTTGGATCGCCTCGGGACACGGGATTTTTTTCACACTGCTGACCGCACTGCCGGGATCGCTCCTGGTGGGATCGGGTGTCGCGCAGCTGATCATGCCAGGCGATCGGCGGATTACCCACTACGCGGCGTTTGGCGGTTTGCTCGGGGTGCTCATCGCGCTCCCCGCGTTCTTCGCAGTCGGCTTCTGGACGGGCCTATTGTTGATGGGGCTTTCGGCCTGGAGCTTTACGGCGGCGGGCGCCCACTCGCTGCTCGTGGAGCCCCCTGCCGACGGCGTTCCCGCGGCGATTCCGGCGATCCGGTTGTCGGCGGAAATTGCCGCTGACGAAGCGATGCTCGCTTCGGTGATGCCCTTTCTTCCGATTCCCGCGCGAGGTGAGTCGGCTCGTATCAACGCCGAGATGTCGGCTGCGCGGGAACTCTTCGAAGAGAAAGGGTGGCTCGAAAAACCCGCGGCTTACCACGGTGCGCCGCCCGGGTTGGATTCGCCGACGCTGCACGGGGCGCACGTCTGGGGGATCGATTACGAACAGCTCACTTTCGAGAGCGGCTTCGAGCCCCATGCGGACGAGCCCGGTCGAGATCGCTGGCTCTCTTACCGAGCCAATCGGACCGCTCGCGCCTGGGTGATGCGTCACCGCGATGCCAACCGGCCCTGGTTGGTCTGCATTCACGGTTACCAGATGGGTCGTGCGGGGATCGACCTGCTCGCGTTCCCACCGGATTGGCTCCACCACGGGCTCGGATTGAATCTCGTGCTTCCGGTTCTTCCGCTCCACGGTGCGCGCAAGATCGGCCGCAGAAGCGGCGACGGTTTTCTCGCCGGCGACATACTCGATTGCGCACACGCCGAGGCACAGGCGGTCTGGGACATCCGGCGGATCCTCAGTTGGGTTCGCGCCCAGTCGGAAAGCAGGATCGGCGCATTCGGTCTTTCATTGGGGGGCTACAACGCAGCCTTGTTGTCCACACTCGACGACGATCTCGCGTGCGCAATCGCGGGCATCCCCCTCGTCGATATCCCGGACGCGATGATTCGACACGGCCTGCAGTCCGCGATTGGCGGTCGAGGGCCCGAAAATCTCGACGTCGCTCGCATGGCCGAAATCATGAAGGTGGTGTCTCCTCTCGCCCTCGAATCCCAGGTGCCCGTCGACCGCCGCTTCGTATTCGCCGCAGTCGCCGACCGACTCGTTCCGCCCGAGCAAGCGGGCCGACTCTGGGAACACTGGGATCGTCCGCGGATCGAGTGGTACCAGGGGGGGCACATGACATTCCGCGCTCACCCGAACGTCCGCCTACTCGTCGAAGAAGGCCTGCGCTCCGCCGCACTCACGCTGTAGGAGCGCGCCACCGCATAGCTTTGGCCGAAGGCCAACGCGCAGCCAGGGGTGCGGCCCAGAATGGGCCGTACTCCGCCGCATAGCTTTGGCCGAAGGCCAACGCGCAGCCAGGGGTGCGGCCCAG
>JAFDAW010000127.1 GCA_019313605.1 Deltaproteobacteria bacterium | reverse complement strand
ATGGTGCCCTCCATCACGCCCTTGATCTGCACACCGTCATCGGTCTGCGCAAGCATGACGCCCAGCAGCGGCTTGGGCCGCGCAATCACAATGCTGGCCGTGGGTTCGATCACGAAGATCGTTTCGGCCAGGTCCACGGGCAACCCGTCGCAGGTCGTCTCGCGTTCGATCGGCAGCAAGACGGCGGCATCCGGAATCCCCAGATCGGCTAGTTGGTGGGGTACGCCGTACCCGTACTCGAGGTGGCCGCGACCCAGGATCCCCACGACCAGTGAACTCGGCTGTCTCTGACGCGCCTCGGCGATGGCTTCGGCCATCGCCCGGTCCCAGGTCTGTTGTGCGCTGACGAACTGCGCAAAATCCTCGCTCTCGAGAATCGATTCGATGTCGACTTCTACCTCGGGTACATCGGCCTCAGCCTCGGTCGCGGACGCGGACGCATCGCTATCGGTTCCGGCTGCTTTGGCCTCGTCCGTCGGTGCATGAACCTCGCCCGCAGCTCCATCGCCCTCATCGGTAGGCGCATCGATTTCGTCCGCGGGTGATTCGCCCTCGCCCGCCACTGCATCGGCGTCGTCTACCGCCGCTTCGCCTTCGGTGTCCGCCTGGTGTGGGTCGCCTTGTGCCACGTGCTTCGCCGTGTGCAACTGCTCGTAAGCATAAACCTCGGCCAGAAATTCGCGGTATGCGGGGGCCGCCGAAGCGGGATCGGACAGCCCGAGTCTCTCGTCAGCGGGAATCGCCGACCACCCTTCGCGCCTGACCCGCACAACGAAATCTCGATCGACGTTGAGTGCGATCATCGGAATCCGATTCTGCCGCGCAAAATCAAACAACGGCAAGTAGAGGGTCGGATCGAAATTCCAGACATTCGCCCAGTCCGCTGCTTCGAGGAACGCGATGGGGTCGAGTTCGCCGTTCACCCACTGGTCGAGGACCGGCTGGACGCGGCGCGGAAAACTCTCGAAACCGAGGATCATGTCGGGATTGTGGCCGTGCAGAGCGGCCAGGGTGTGTAGCTGCCAGCGGTGGTGCTCGGCGTTGTCGTGGGACTCGCCCAGAAGAACCACCGGGCGCTGCGCCAACCCGGCCAGCAGCTGGTTGGGTGCGATCGTTTCTGCAGTCGCGGGATCAATCCACGTCCCGACCACTCCGCAATCGGCCTGGTCCTGATCCGCGTGCGGGTGCGCGCAGGCCGCCGACGCCAAAACGGTTGCGGACAGTGCTGCGGTAGCCGCCACCCTGAACACCGAGCTCAGTCGGTTGGCCGTCGTGAGTCGCTCGAACTCGTGCGCGTGGTTCATCCTGACCACTCGTCACCGCACCGGTGGATCGTCGGGATCACCCACATTCCATCGCGAGACACGGCCGCCTCGACGGGCGTGCTGCCCGCGAGCCTGTCGAAATTGTCGTTGGTTCTACCGATTGTCTGCCCCGCCATCCCCACCACGATATCGCGATTCCCCAACTCAGCCGACCTGGCCCACCTGCGTGCAACGCGATTGGGGATGCGGATGCCGCATCCGGCGACATTGGGCGTTCCGCAACGGCCTTCCGACCTACACCCATCGGCGTTCGCCGCCTCTGCGAAGACCGAGCGAACGATCTGAATTTTGCTCGACTAATTCCTCACCCTAGACCAGCAAGAGCCCGGATATATTCGTTTTTTACAGTTTAAAAATGACCGATACGAGACGCTGCGACCTTGGCGGACTACGCCTCGTTCGCCTCCGCTCCCCGAAGCGCCTCGATCTCGCGGCTCACCGCCTCTGGTGAGCGGGTAAAGCGGGCCAGCACCGAGTAGAGGGCCGGCACCACAAAGAGGGTCAGCACTGCCGAGATCGCCACTCCGAACACCACCACGATCCCGATCGGCTGGCGCGACTCTGCGCCCGCCCCCGTCGCCAGCAGCAGCGGCAGTGCGCCGAAGGTCGTGCACGCGCTCGTCATGAGGATCGGGCGCAGTCGCACGCACGCGGCCTCGACGAGCGCTTCCTTGAACGGTTGCCCGCGGTCCCGCAGCTGGTTTGCGAACTCCACGAGGAGCACGCCGTTTTTCGCCGCCAGGCCGATCAACAGGATCGCCCCGATCTGGGTAAAGACGTTGACACTCGCGCCAAACATCCACAGCCCGACGAGCGCGCCGGTGAGCGCCAGCGGAACCGTCACCAGAATGACGACCGGGTGTACGAAACTTTCGAACTGAGCGGCGAGCACGAGGAACACGATCACCAACGCCAACCCGAAGGTCAGCATCAAGCTGGTCCCCGCCTCTTTGAACTCTCGGCTCTCGCCATCCCAACTGATCCGCGCGCTCGCAGGCAACAGCTCCTGCGCCTTGGCCTCGAGTGCGGCCATCGCGTCGCCCAGATTGGCGCCCTCGGCGAGCGCCGCATCGAGCGTGATGGCCCGCATACGGTCAAAGCGGCTCAGGGTGCTGGGGCCTGCGGCCTCGTCGAGTACCACGAGATTGACGAGCGGGACGAGTTGCCCCGTCGTCTGGCTACGCACGTAGAGGTTGTTGAGATCATCGGGGGTTGCGCGGTGCTCGTCCTGGCCCTGCAGGATGACATCGTACTCCCGACCCCGATCGACAAAAGTGGTGACGGCGCGGCTGCCCAGCATGGTCTCGAGCGTGCGCCCGACACTCGAGAGAGACACACCCAGCGCAGCGGCGCGGTCGCGATCGACCCGCACCTGCATCTGCGGCTTTCGCTCCTGGTAATCGCTGTCGGGGCTCTCGAGTTCGGGCATGTCGCGCATCGCTTCGAGCAAAAGATCGCGCCAGCCCTGGAGTTGCTCGTAGTCGGGCCCCCCGAGCACCATCTCCACCGGCCGGCCGTCGCCGCGAATGCCGAGGCTGCGCGGCATGAAGACGTGGGAGCGAACCCCTGGGATCTCGTCCAGTCGATCGCCCAGCCGCGCCGCAATATCCTGCGCGCTTTCTTTGCGCTCGCCCCAGGGTTCGAGCAGCACGATGGCGCGCGCAGTGTTGACTGCGGGCGAACTCCACGAGCCGGGGATCCGGGTCAGAAAGCGCATCAAGGGCCCATCCTCGACCTCCTCGATGAGGATGGTCTCCATCGCCCTCGCCTGTCGCTTCGTGTAGTCGAAACTCGCGCCCTCGGGACCGCGGAGCAAGATCGAGAAGACGCCGCGATCCTCGGTAGGCGCGTACTCCGTCGGCAGACCGGCCCACAGCGCAACAGCGAGCATCGAAATCGCCGCCGTAGCGAGCAGCGACTTGCCGGGGTGCGCGACGACGCCAATCAGCGCCGCGCGGTAGCGACGCTCGAGGCGCTCGAAAAAACCCCTTCGACTCGGCTCCGCTTCCGTCCCATTTTCATTGGGTCTTCCAGCTCGATGTTTCTTCCCGCCCGAGTCTTCGCGCAGCAGCTTCGAACACATCATGGGTGTGAGCGTGAGCGCGACCAGGCTCGAGAAAACGACCGCGGCCGCGAGGGTAATTCCAAACTCGCCAAAGAGGCGCCCGACGTCGCCCTGGATGAACGAGAGGGGTACGAAGACGGCGACGAGCACCAGGGTCGTAGCCACCACCGCGAAGCCGATTTCGCGCGTGCCGTCTACTGCGGCGAGCAGTGGCGGCTCACCGCGCTCGATGCGCCGGTGGATGTTCTCGAGCACCACGATGGCGTCATCAACCACCAAACCAATGGCGAGGACGAGCCCCAGCAGCGTCAGGGTGTAGATCGTGAAACCCAGTGCGGCCATCACCATGAAGCTCGCGATGATGGACACGGGCACCACCACGGCGGGCACCAGCGTGGCGCGCAGGCTGCGAAGAAACAGCTGGATGACAACCAGCACCAGCGTCAGTGAGAAAGCGAGCGCCTTCACGACCCCGAACATCGACGCGCGGATGAATTCCGCGCGGTCGTAGTTGATCTGAAGTTTCATGCTCTCGGGCAGATCGGACTGCACAGCCTCGGCCTCCGCGCGCACTCCGCGCGATACCTCGGTGGTATTGGCCTGCGAAAGCTGCTCGATCGCGAGCGAGACGGCCGGAACCCCGTTGGCGCGCGCCAGGTTGCGCTCGCTTGCCGCTCCCAGGCTCACCGCAGCCACCTCGCCGAGGCGCACCAACTGCCCCTCGCTGCCACGGCCTACCACCAGGCGCGCGAAGTCCGCTGCACTGCGATAACCGGTATCCGCGCGCAGGGTGATTTCGCGATCGAGCGACTCGAGACGGCCGGCGGGCAGTTCGACATTTTCGGCGCGCAGCGCAGCCTCGACGTCCATCACGGTGAGTCCGCGTGCGGCCATCGCCTCGCGATCGAGCCACACCCGCATCGCATAACGACGGCTGCCCGAAATCCGCACGCGCGCCACGCCGGGCACGGTTGAAAAACGGTCGGTGAGATAGCGGTCCGCGTAATCGGTGATCTCGAGCCCCGTCATGCGATCGGAGGTGAGGTTCAGGTACATGACGGCGCGGGTGTCGTCGTCGACCTTGGCGATCTCGGGCGGATCCGATTCCTCGGGCAGGTTGTCCACCACCCGCGCCACGCGATCGCGAATGTCGTTGTCAGCTTCGTCGACGTTGCGATCGAGACTGAACTCGATGTTAATCGAAGAAATCTCGTCCTGGCTCGACGAAGTGAGCTTCTCGATGCCCTCGATCCCCGCGATCCGATCCTCGATCACCTGGGTGATCTTCGTTTCGATCACCTCGGCGGAAGCACCGCTGTAAACGGTGCGAATCGAAACCACGGGGGGATCGATGTCGGGATACTGGCGCACGGGAAGGCCACGCAGCGAGGCGGCGCCGAGGATGATCAGAAGGAGCGAGAGTACGGTCGCAAAAACAGGGCGCCGGACCGAGAGGTCCGAAAGGATCACGGCGCTGCCGCCGTGAGTGCCCCCGGCAGAGGGGCGCGCTCGATGACCCGGACCGCGCGCCCGGGAATCGCTTTCTGCGTCCCCTCCACGACCACGACCTCACCGGCCGAAAGGCCCTCTGTCACCTCCACCAGGCCCGGTTTACGCCGTCCGGTGCTTACCTCTCGACGCTCTACCGTGTCATCCGGACCCACCACGAACACGAATCGACGGCTGCGCTCGGGAACGATGGCCGTCTCGGGGACGACGAGGGCCCGGACATCGTCGCGCAGCAACGTCACGGTGAGAAACATCCCGGGCCGAAGGCGCGTCTCGGCATTGGGGAGCAATGCGCGCACGGTGAGAGTACGCGAAACGGGATCGACCCGCGTGTCGATGGATTCGACGCGCCCCGAAAATTCGATGCCGGGCCACGCCGCGCTCTTCGCCACAATCGAAAGGCCGGGAACCAGCCGGGCGAGCACGGTCTCGGGAACCGCGAAATCGAGTTTGATCGGGTCGGTGTCGTCGAGGGTGGTGATCACGTCGTCGGGGGTCACGTAGCTTCCGAGACTCACGTTGCGCAGCCCCAACGCGCCGGCGAAGGGCGCACTCACCTGGGTATCGGCGAGGCGGGCCTCGGCGGCGTCGAGGGCGGCTTTGTCCGCGTCGCGCCGGGTGAGGCGCTGGTCGAGTTGTGAGGTCGAGACCGCTTTGGTCTCGTAGAGTTTCTGGGCGCGTCGCAACTGGCTGGTCGATTCGGCCAGGGTCGCCTTCGCGCTCGCAACATCTGCCCGCGCCTCGGCGCTCTGCAACTCGACGAGCACGCGCCCCGCCTCCACGCGCTCGCCCTCCTCGAAGCGGATGGCGACGATGCGCTGGGAGACCAACGCGCGGATATCGATCGATTCATTCGCGCGCGCTGTGCCCAGCGCCTCGATGGTGAGCGGAAAGGCGATCACCTGGGCTTCACTGACGATCACACCCGGAGCATCTGGGGCGGCGCGAACGGGCCCCGGAGCGAGACTGGCGGTGGCGGCGAAAAAAAGTGCGGTGGGACATAGCGCCCCAAAAAGGAGGCGAACGAATCGAGGCACTGCCATCTGCGGAGGTTAACCCGGAATTCGCGAGGGCGTGTGGGCCGTCATGGGAGGGATGATCGGCTTTTTCGGCGGCCGAGACAATCGCGGCGCGTACCGCTTGGCGGGGTCGCATTCCGATTCAAGAGAATTGCTGAACTCCGGCTATAGGCGCCGGCAAACGCAACCGCACCGAAGTCGCGCCAATGCACCGAGCATCGACGAGATCGCGAAACGCGCAGAGGCGCTCTACAATCGAGTGCGGAGAGTTGAGCTTCTTATGATCAATCAGCACCTTCGCAGGCCCTCGGGCCACCGGCCCCTCGGCGCGACTCTCTTCTCACACACCGCAATGACTGGAGCACGCTGAACTCATGGCAACTCGCAAGCGCTCACGAAGACCTAATCGCTCTTTGCCCGATGTGAAAGTCACGGGGGCGGGAACCCCGGCCTACGAGGTGTTACCTAAGTCCGATGTCGAAAAGATCATCGACGCAACGTTTCAGTTGCTGATCGAAACTGGTGTTGCGTTCGATCCCGACCCCCAGGTTCTGGATCGCTTCTCAGATGCGGGCTGTGAGATCACCGCCGACCACGTGGTAAAGTTCAAGCGCGATCTGGTGATGGAGTGCTTCGCGACGCTGGCCAAGAGCGTCAAGATCTGGAATCGCGATGGCACCGAGTACCGCGAGATCAAAGATGGAGTGACGTCTTTCATCCCCGGAATGACTTGCATCAAGATCTTCGACCTCGACACGGGCGAGCCGAGGGAGAGCACGAGTGAGGATCTCGCCACCGCCACGCGCCTGGCCGATGCGCTTCCGAACATCGATGCCGTGTGCGTGATGGTCAAGGACATCCCGAACTCGACCGTCTGCGGTGAGATCGGCGAGTTCCTGACGATGGCCGAAAACACCACCAAGCCCCTGGAGTACCTGTGCGATTACAGCATCTCACTCAATGCCGTCATCGAGATGGCTGCCGCGATTCGCGGTGGGATGGATGCACTCGCTGAGAAGCCTTACTTCAACCACATCATCACACCGCTTCCACTTTATTACGCCAAAACCCACACCTACCAGATCATTCGAAGCGTGGAGTGTGGGGTCCCGGTGACGATGGGAACCATCTCGATCGGTGGTGCCTCGTCTCGGCTTACCATCGCCGGCAGCATGACCCACAGCCTCGCCACAGACTTCGCCGGGATCGCCCTTTCGCAGCTCGTCCGGAAAGGAGCCTTCTGCATCGGCACTTCGGAAAACAGCATGATGGAGCCCGCCACCGGGAGCCTGGGGAATCAAGTCCCTGACATGCTGGCAGACATCGCTACGCGTCAAGTCGCGAGTCAGCTCGGTCTGCCTCCACTCCCTGGAGGGGGTGGAGGGGCCTCCAATGCTCGTCGATTCAACCAGGACGCCGTTTTTGAAATCACGATGGGAATGACGAAAGAGTTCTTCTTGCGGCGGACCACACTAGATTACATGGGCAGTCTCGATGCGGGGATCACCTACTCACTGCACGCGTTGATGCTATGCGAGGATCTCGCGGGAATGCTTCGCTGCCTCTGGAATGGGATCCCGGTTGACGACGAACACCTGGCGCTGGACCTCACTCGATCGATCGGGCCAAAGGGAAACTATCTCGCGGAACCGCACAGCGCGAAACACTGCAGGGAGAATTACTGGAAAAGTCGCTACTTCGGCGCCAAGTTTCCCTTGGACTCGGGAACCCTTCCCGACGCGGATCTGTTCCAACGAATCGACGAAGACCTGCGTGAGGTCCTGGCGAACCATCAACCCGAGCCGATGCACGAAGCGCTGCGACGACACCGAGTAGGACGAGACGCTCGCCTGACCAGGCCGCTCTGTTCATATGCCGTCTGGTTTCCGCCTGCCCAGCCTGCTCCACGAGATCGGGTGTCGCGAGTCGTGGAAACCAGTTTGTGAAGGTTTTGTGAGAACTGGCCCGCGCCACTTTCGCACGCGAATGCTGCCCTACTGTCCAGCCGTTGGGGGGATGAAGGGGAGCATGGAAGAGCAGACGCAAGAGCCTCTCTACTCGCTCAGCGAGGAAGTCGCCCACGCGCTCACCCACGGCCTGGGCCTGATGGCGAGTGTCGGGGGGCTGGTGGCCCTGGTGGCAGCGGCTTGGCTACGGGGAGATGTCTGGCACATCGTTGGCGGATCGGTCTTCGGCGCCACGCTCGTCTTGCTCTACGCGACGTCGACCCTGTACCACGGCATCCGCCGCCCACGCGCCAAGCGGTTCTTCCAGCGACTCGACCACACCGCGATCTTCCTGCTGATCGCTGGAACCTACACGCCCTTCACCCTGATCAGTCTGCGCGGCGGCTGGGGGTGGACCCTACTGGCCATCGTCTGGGGCCTCGCCGCCCTGGGGATCATCCTCGAAATAGCGGGCCACAGCCGTCGTATCTCGGTAGCCCTCCATTTGGCCATGGGCTGGTTGATCCTGATTGCTGCGGAGCCGCTGGCTCGCTCGCTGCACCCGGACGGCCTCGTGCTGCTGGCCCTGGGCGGCATGGCGTACACCCTCGGGGTGTTCTTCTACGCCTGGCAGCGCCTGCCGTACAACCACGCGATCTGGCACCTGTTCGTGATGGCCGGAAGCGCCTGCCACTTTGCCTGTGTACTCGGCTACGTGATCCCGCCCGCCACCTGATCGCGTCCTCGAGCGCGAGCCGACTGCGGGGTGCTCGACGACTTCACCCGATACCCGCTCAGCGCTCCCAGTGCACCCGCAGAACGTCCCCGCCATCATCCGGATAGTGGTAGTCGAGGTCGCCTTTATAGGCGTGGTGAATCGCATCGCCGATCGAACGGGCCAGGCTGGCCTCACAGGTCGTCACCTGGAGTTCGTCCCCACTCTCACTGACCTGCATGATTCGTTTGAGCGGATGCTGTTTGGTCTCTCGCTCCTCGACACTGCGGATCAAACCGAGGATCTCCACGCGATGGGCCAGGTGAAAGTCTCCGGCCAACACCAAAATCCCGGCGGGCATCCCCTCCGCGGTGCGCTGACATGCCGGGCAAACCAGGTCATGCGCGTCGTCTGCCGGACGGCTCCACTGCCAGCGGCCATCGTGGAAGACAGCGTGACAAGTCGGGCAGGCACTCGGCTCACGCGGCTTGCCGCGCGCCTGGTAGGGATCGTGTCGATGCTCTTGGATCAGACGATCTCGGCGGTCCAATGGGTATCCCTCCCAAATGGTTCTCCAAACCTCACAAACGCAAGTATCGCGCCAGCCGAACCCGAGCACCAGGTGCCTCGCAGGCTCGATCGCGCGAAACGCGTCTGGAGCGTGTCGGCCGCCCCACTCCACCCCGTCCCGCCCTGTGCGGCCCAGGGCGCACCCGGAGCCCTTTTCAGCGCGAACAGGAGCCACAGCCGGCAGGGCATTTTTTTGCCACGTCGCGCGCTGTCAGGCTACATACTACCAGGGCTAGATCCGCCCTCATCCTCGACTCCGAAGTGGGGACTGGGATTGAAGGGCCGGCCGTATTCAGAGGAACGCAATGCGCAAACTGATATTCGTGATGTTGTTGATGTTGTTGACCAGCGCGACCGCCGGTGCGGGCACGATCGTAGACGACGAGAGCGCCAATGATTTGATCGAAACGGCCGGGATCCAGATTCCCCGCGAAGCCAACTCGAGCGCCTATGTGGGCGATTTCTCGCTCATGCCCGAGGACGTCGATTTCGTTGGACTCGGACCACTCGTCGCAGGCGACGTGATCACGGCGGCGACGACACCGCTAGAAGGCAGTGGCTTCTCCGCTCCCGACACGCTTCTCGGTGTTTTCGACGCCGCGGGCAATCGCCTCGCCTTCAACGACGATGCAGGAGGCCTCACTCCCGGCTCCGCGCTCGCCTTCGAGGTGCTCGCGGCCGGGGATTACTTCGTCGCGACCACCGGCTACGGAGACCCGGCCTTCGAGGGATTTCACAACAAGTCTGGGAGTTACGCGCTCACGATCAGCCTCGTCCCCGTATCGGCTCCCAACACACCTCCGGATTGCAGCACCGCCGTCGCAACCCCCGAAGAACTCTGGCCCCTCGATCACAAGATGGCCGACGTGTCGATCGCTGGAATCACCGATCCGGATGGCGATCCGGTGGCACTGACCATCACCTCCATCTTCCAGGATGAACCGCTCGTCAATTCACACGGGACCGAGAGCTGCGGCGATGGAGCGGGCGTCGGGACCGAAATGGCCAGCGTCCGAGCGGCCTCCAATGGCGCTGGCGATGGTCGCGTGTACAGCATCGGTTTCACCGCGATGGACGATGGCGGCGAAGAATGCTCGGGAACGGTGGCGGTCTGCGTTCCCCACGACCGAGGTGGGAACGACACCTGCGTAGATCAGGGACCGCTGTTCGACTCGACAGACTGCGACAGCTAGTCGCACCGATCAGTTGCGCATGGGTTGTCGCACACCGTAGGTCAGGCTCCGCCACAGCCATTCGACGGGCCCAAATCGGTAGTAGCGCAGCCACAGCGGGCTGGCGATGAGCTGGACGAGCCAAATACCGGCCACCACGTAGTAGAGCTGGTAGCGTTGCAGCTCGCCGACCAGGCCGAATCCGATGCCGGAAAAAATCAATCCGCAGATGACCGAGTGGGCGAGGTAGTTGGTGAGCGCCATGCGCCCCACCGCCGCCAGACTCGCTTTCAGCCGGTTCCACATACCCGACTTACAAAACAGCATGACCAATCCGACGTAGCCGAACGCACAGCCCAACCGGCCCAGATCGTAGGTTGGATTGATGGTGGCGAAGATGTCGTAGTCGCTGGAAACGAATCGGTACAACTCCCAGGCATTGACCGGCAGGCCGACCGCGAACCCGAGTAACGCCATCACCGTGTAGAACCGATGGCTGCGGCTCGCGTCGAACACGCGGTATTTGTACAGCGCCATTCCCAACATCATGGTGATCAGGGCATCCCAAAAATAAAACGAGCGGACGGAAACGGCCTGTCCGTCGATCACATCGGGCGCTTGGCCCACCAGCACTGCAAAGTATCCAGAGCGACGCATCGTCAGTTCTTTCTCAACCTCCTCCTGGGGCGGCCGGATCCAATCCAACTCTTCCTGCCAGGCATCGATCGCATCCTGCTGTTCAGCGTCTAATTCCAGATCGTCATCGAGCGCCGCCTGGGCACCGGCGGCCTCAGCCTGCATCTCCTTGAGATCCTGCCACCGCAATCCCTCTGTGGCGGCGGACAGCACCAACATGGCCAGCACAGCGATCAGCAGCCGCGAGGCGCGGACGTTGCGCAGCGGAAACAGGAACAAACCGACGACGCCGTAGATGTAGAGAATGTCCCATGGCCACAGCAGCAGAAACGCATCACCCAGCCCGAATAGAATCAGCAGGATGGTGCGTTTGTAGTAGAGGTCCGCCAGCGAGGTCGCAGCCGCAGGACTGTCGCCCCGCGCGGTGAATAGAATGACCCCGGCGCCGAATAGCATCGCAAAGATCGCGCGCATGGCACCTTCGAAGAACAGATCGACGCTGACGTAGGCCCAGAAATTGACGCCTGCGAGCGCACCGTCCGGTATCGGGCTGCCGTATGCGTAACTCACCAGCCCGAAGCCGATGATGTTCACGGTCAGGATGCCGAGCAGCGCAACCCCGCGCAGCGTGTCGATGGACGCGATCCGATCCTTCGCCTGTACCGGTCCGGCCGCGATTTCTTGCTGCATCATCCTCCCCGATAGTCCCGTTCTGCGGGCTATCGCCAGGCAGCAGCTGCGCGTGAATGTTGGCGAGGCTCAGTCAGTCCAATCGCCCTCTTCCGAGCGCGCAACGACCGGCACGTAATCTGGGAACCACATCGACGCGCGCACCACCTCGTCGATCTCGTGATCGGGGATGGGTTGGCCGAGGTGCTGCTCGCTCCCATAGCGGATCACCGCAGCCGCCACACGCGCACTGCTGTCCCGCAGCTTGGATTGGTCGGGGAAGAGCGCTCCGACTTTCAGCCGTTGGTCGTCGATACTCTCCGCGAGGGCCTTCGCCGCCTCGTAGAAGACGTCGTTGGGCACCTCGCGCATCTCCGACAAGATCACGCCGAGCCCGACCCCCGGAAAGATGAAGACGTTGTTCGCCTGCCCGATCACGTGGCGAACGCCCTCGTAACGGACGTCTCCGAACGGGCTACCTGTCGCGACGATGGCGCGGCCATCGGTCCATTCGAGCGCCTCCGACGGGGTGCACTCGGCCTTGCTCGTCGGATTCGAAAGCGGGAAGATGATCGGTCGATCGACGTGCTTCGCCATCTCTTCGATCATCTCCTTGGTGAAGGTACCCGCCTGCGCGGTCGCACCGATCAGCACCGTGGGCTTCATCAAACGAATCACATCCTCTGGCCGCGGATCCGAGAGCTCGTCGATGCCGTAGTGCGCCAGCGCCGAACACGACGCAGCCAGCCGGGATTTGTGGGGATCCGAGTTGGGGCGGTCTTCTCGAATCAGGCCCTTGCTATCGAAGAGCATATGCGTCCGGCCAATGACCTCTTCCGGGACACTCTCGGCCCGCATTGCGGCGCAAAGGAGATCGCGAGTACCCGAGCAGGCCTCGCCAGCACCCATGTAGACAAAACGCTGGTCCGCCAGCGGCTGCCCGGTGATGCGCAGCCCCGCAAGCACTCCAGCGACCACGACCGCCGCGGTGCCCTGGATGTCGTCGTTGAAACACGGCAAGCGTTTGCGGTAGTTGGCGAGCACCGAGAAAGCATTGCGCTTGTGGAAATCTTCCCACTGGAGAAGCGCGTTCGGGAACACCTCTCGGACACCCTCGACGAAGGCCTCGATGAACGCCTCGTAGGCATCTCCGCGTAGGCGGCGA
>JAFDAW010000385.1 GCA_019313605.1 Deltaproteobacteria bacterium | reverse complement strand
GATCTACGTCGACTTCGAGGGTGCGACCCGCCGCTACAACCAGGCGGACACGCTGATCGACAAGGGCATGGCCGCCGGTCCACAAGCACTGCTCGAAAGTTTCTTCGAACGCCAGCGCCAGATCAGCTAGTCGACGGGTTAGTTGGCGGTCGACGCGCGATCACCGCCCGATACACGTCGAACCTCGAAACCGCGGTCGCATAGCAGCGACGGAATCCCACGCGGTCCGAGCATGTGACCGACGCCGAGAACAACGAAGCGCGTATTGCCGTCGCGCCGCGGTCCGAGCATGTGACCGACGCCGAGAACAACGAAGCGCGTATTGCCGTCGCGCGTGAGTTCTGCGAGCCGCTGGGTCATCGTTTCGTTGCGCCCGAAGAAGATCGCCTCGTAGAACAATTCGAAATCAGCACCTTCCCCGATGGGCCGAAATACGAGTTCTCGGAGTGTGCGCTCGTCACCGTGCCGCCAGGCGTCGATCAGCTGATCGGTCGCGCGATCAAATTCGCGGCTTTGGTCGAGTGCATCCCAGAGCATCCCCTCCTGAATCCGCAGCGGCAGTCGATCGAGCAGATCCAGCTGCTCGTCCGCAGATTCGATCTCGACGAGCGGTTTGCCGTCGGATCGCCGAATGAATTGCAGGTCGACGCCGTGCTCGGCCTCGTACCCTCCCTCCCGAAGTTCCATCACCACCAGGACGTTCGTGATGTACCAGGGCTTCATGCCCTCGACGAGGGAGAATGGAAGTTCTCGCTCCTTCAGGTATTCCTGCAAGCGCTCCAATGTCCGCGGCGAGAGCACATCTGCGAGCTTCGTCGGAGTTTCGAAGCGTCCGCGCTCGCCCATCTTCGCGGTGAGCTCCGCGCGTGCGGCGTCGCTCACGTCGATTTCAACCACGAGTTCATCCGAGCGCGCATATGCGGCCTCGACTTCATCCGGGAACTGCGACGCACCTTCGATGTCGAAGTGAATCGAGCCGAAGAGGTAGAGGACTCCGCCGTTCACCGGCTCATCGACGCGCCACATCAGCGGAGCCGACGTCCGAGAACCCGGCTGGGTCGAGCAGCCCGCTTCCGGAACAGCCGTCGCACAACCGAGCGCCGCAAGAACCACGAGCGCAGCGATCGACGACGTGAATTCCCCCCAGCCGTTCATCCGCTTATACCTCCCGCCGCCTCGCTCAGGCGCGGACCCCGTCCGGTCGATCAGTGTGGCCAAGTCGGAGGCTTTCGCCATGGGAAGAATCTTGATCATCGGAGCAATCGTGCTCGTGATCTGGGCCGGAATGGAAATCCAGGCCAACGGAATCAACGGCGCGTTCAACGGCCTCTTCGCCCCGGCCGGCCAGGCCGAAGCTGAAGCCATCACGAGCACGCCCCAGCGAGCCGGCGACAAGGTCCGGGATGCCTTCCAAAAGGGCGAAGAACGCAACAACCGACTGCTCGAAGAGCACTCCCAGTAGCCCGAATCGAGGCAGTCCCTGGTGTGCCGTAAGTAGAGCCTCCCCGCCCTACACGCCCGCTGCCATCCGCTGCCACCCGCAGATCGGGCTACTCGCTGAGGACGATCTTGGCGATCGTATTGAGTTGCATGAACGAAGTGCCCTCGTAGATCTTCCCGATCTTGGCATCGCGGTAGTATTTCTCGACGGGGTACTCGGTCGAGAAGCCGTAGCCGCCGAATAGCTCGACCGCTGCCGAGGTGATGAACTCGCAGGCCTCGCTGGAGAAGATCTTGGCCATCGCCGCTTGCTTGACGAACGGCTGGCCCGCGTCGCGCAGGCGGCACGCGTTGTAAACCAAGAGCTTGGAAGCCTCCAGACGTGTGGCGCAGTAGGCCAGCTGATGCTGGACCGCCTGGAAGGAGCTGATGGGCTTGCCGAACTGCTTGCGCTCTTGCGTGTACTGCAGCGCTGCGTCCAGCGCCGCGCCCGCCACGCCGAGCATCTGCGCTCCGATACCGATGCGGCCCTCGTTCAACGTCTCGATGGCGATCTTGTAACCCTTGCCGACTTCACCCAGCACGCGGTCGCCGGGGATCACACACTGCTCGAAGATGAGCTCGCAGGTGCTCGAGGCTCGGATGCCCAGCTTGCTCTCGCGTTTGCCCACCCGGAAGCCGGCATCGTTTCGGTCGACGATGAACGCGGTGATTCCCTTGTATCCCTTCGACGGATCCACGGTGGCGAAGACCAAGAACAATCCGGCTTCACCCGCGTTGCTGATCCACAGTTTCTGCCCGTCGAGCACCCAGTCGTCACCTTTGGGCTCGGCCCGGCAGGTCAGTGCAAAGGCGTCCGACCCCGATCCGGCTTCGGACAGCGCGTAGGCCCCGATCGTGTCCCTCGCCACCCGGGACAGGTGGGCCTGCTTCTGTTCGACGCTGCCCCAGCGCAGGACCGCGTTGTTGAACAGTGTGTTCTGCACGTCGACCAGCGC
>JAFDAW010000126.1 GCA_019313605.1 Deltaproteobacteria bacterium | reverse complement strand
GCGCGACGCTCGAATTTTTCAACGAAAACGCTGAAGCGCTCGGTTTCAGGGACCGCGGTTACCTGTGGCTCTATTCCGACGTCGAACTCTACGCGCAGGCGATCGAGAAGCGGAAATTTCAAAACGATTGCGGACTCGGTGTCGAGCTGCTCTCGACCCCCGAACTGGCCGAGCGATTTCCGATCCTCGATCGCAACCTCGAAGAGATCGTGGGCGCCACTTTTTCGCCCCGCGACGGGTTGGTGAATCCCAATGCAGTCCGAGCGTGGTACCGATCCGAGGCCGAGCGCCTCGGTGTCGTCTTTCGCAATCGGCACTACGTGGCCGGAGCGGTGACCCAGCGCGTCTCGGGTGTGGCCGGAAGCCGGCGTCGGGTTTCTGCGGTCGATGTGATCGAAGTCGAGCGAGGCGAGCTCGCGGACACGGGTGGAACCGTGCGGGAGATCCTGACCACCCACCGCGTACCGATCGATAAGCAGGCCGGTGAGACGCGCATTTCCTGCGACGTGGTCGTGAATTGTCTCGGTGCATGGTCTCCGATCTTTTCGTCGAAGATTGGCGTTTCGGATGTAACCGAAGCGGTTCGCCGCCAGATCTGCCTGGTCGACATTCATCGCCAGGATATTGCAGCCGGTGCTTCATTGGATGATCTCGGCATGATCGTCGATGCCAGCGGGCTCTATTTTCATCCCGAGGGTGCCCACATCCTCGCGGGCTACTCGGTTCTCGATGAGGCTCCCGGTTTCGATTTTGACTACGACGGAGAGGATTTCTTCGAAAACGAGATCTGGCAGCGGCTCGCCCATCGCTCCAGTAGCTTCGAGCGTTGTGGGCACGTGCGAGGCTGGGCGGGTCTTTACGCGGTGACTCCCGATTGCAGTGGGATCGCGGGAAAGGTTGGAAGCTTCGAAAACCTCTTCGAGGCGCACTCCTTTACCGGGCGCGGTGTCATGCAGTCCCACTCTGTCGGGTGCGAAATGGCCGCACTCATCGCGACAGGCCGCTTCGAAGCGTGCGATCTGAGCGCCCTCACCCGCGAGCGATTCGAGGATCCAAACCGCTGGGTTCGAGAGGAACTTCACATTTGAGGGCGCAAGCGGGGGCGCGTTAGTCGTCGTCGAAGCGATCTCGAAGTTGGGCGGGCAAGATCGGGCACGCCTCGGCGGGAGTCGCAAAGATTCGGTGGCGGATTTTCGCAATTCCGTCGTAGGCGGCGTCCAGTACGCCCAACGGCACGGCGCAGGCCGCAATGGCTGCCACGCGCCAGATGCCACCCAGCCTCTTACCGATTTCGAGTGTCGCGGCCGCGCGCACGAGCAGGTCTCCGTTGGGGAGGCTCAGCACGACGCTGTCGATGGAGTCGAGTAATTCGGCTTGCGGGGAAAGCTTTCGGAGGGCGGAGAACCCACCACTCTCGAGCGGGGCGAAGCGGAAGTGCCGGCCTTCAGCGTCTTCGGCAAGTGCGAAGCGGACGAAGCGGTGGCAGAGCCCGCAACCACCGTCGTAAAAGATCGTTGCGGTGCGCTGCTCCTTGATGCCCTTTACCCAGGCCGGGTCAAAGGCTAGGAAGTGGAGCATCAGCATGCCCGCACCGTTGTCCGCGAAGTGCCCCAAAGCCATCAACGAAAACTGCACGCCCAAGAGAGCCAACCACAGCCACGGCCGGACCTTTCGCAAGATCGCGAGCGGCGCAAAACTGATTTCGAGCGCGAGTACACTCCACGTCGCGAGCGCAAGCAGGGGTGGAGGCAGAAGGAGAGCGAGTTCTCCCAGCAAGGTTTGCGCGGCGAGTGGATCACTCAGTGTCGTCAGCAGCGCACTGCCGTCGATCCACGCGGGATCCCCCAACTTGGTGAATCCGCTGTACGCGTAACCGATCGCCAGTGCGATCCATGCAGCGGTGTGGATCGCGGTGGGCAGGCGCCAACCCGCTCCCGGATCGATGCGCCCACGCGCGTCCCACGAACCGTAAGGCCGGGTTGGAACGAAGGTGTGTGCGAACAAGATCAGGGCGATGAACGGCATGCTCGTATTCGAGATCGGCGGGTTCATGGCAAAGAGGCCGATGCCCAGAGACAATAGGGCGAGGACCGCGAAGCGATCGCGGATTCCCAGCGCGAAGAGCGCGCTCAAACCGACACCTGCGAGCAGCAGCGCCACGATCCCAGTCGGGTGGGTCGATATTTCGGGCGCCGACGAGACGAGACATGCGAAATGAATCAGCAGATAGCTGCCGAGTGTGAATCGGAAGACGCTGTATTGACCGCCCGTCCAACCGTTCGCACAACAAGCCGTCATCGACGAGCAGTCTCAAAGATGAGCACGGCTTCCCCCGCACTTCCGGTCTGGTTTCCAATCCGACCCGATGGAGTCTTTGCGATTCTGTTTTGAGAGCATAGGGGGATTGGAAGTCTACGCCGGCGTAGTGTCGGAGCGTTGGGCGGAAGAAGCTGTGCGACGCTCAGATGTGGTTTTCGCACCACTTTTGAACCGCCCGCAGGCGCGTATCGATCAGCTCTGCAGACAGGCGTCGAATTGCGAACCGATCCATCGTCCCATCCACGACCGGTGTCGAGTTCGAAGCCACGACCTTGAGACTCAGCCGGGTTCGATCGGATGCCTCGAGTTCGTCCGCCAGCGTGTAGGTCTCATCGAAACAAAAGACGCCGCGAGAGATGGCGGACTGCAGCCGCTCGCCCGGTTGGACTTCCTGGATGGTTTGATGGACGACGATCGGGACCGACCCGATCCGGTACCGCCAACGAACCTGCTGGCCGAGCTGCGGGTAGTCGGGCATCGGATCGAGCAGCTCGACGATCTGATCATCCCAGCGAATCAATTCGCTCGGTGTCGTGAGCGCGCGCCATACCCGGTCGCGCTCAGCGGTGATCAGCGTAGACATCGTGCTCGTTATCACGTGATCCGGGTACCTCCCTGAACGCCAGCAGGATGAGCCCCATTCTCCAGTTTTGCAAGCGATCGGCGCCGCAAAAGCCGCCTTCGATCGGACTTGGGGTTCTCTCCGCCTCACTCTTGGGCAAATACCCGGGGTCAGCCAGCCCGGCTCTGACCCTCCGCGGTCCGGACCCGCTCCACCAGGACGCGGAACATTTCGAACGAAATTTCGGGCATCTGCATCAGCAACTCTCGGAGGCTGTTGCCATCCAGGCGCAGCAGGTGCGATCGATCCGCGGCGACGACGGTCGCGGTTCGCGTTCCATCGTGGAGCACCGCCATTTCTCCGAAGGAACTCACCGCTCTTAGCTCGTGCTTCTCGTTCTCGTTGGGCAGGCCGTAATTCGTGAAGATGCGGACCCGCCCCTCGATGAGCAGATAGAGTTCGTCTCCTCGCTCGTCTTGTTGCAGGATCACTTCTCCCGGCAGGTACTCGACCTCTTTGGTGATCTGATGCACGGCCTCGAGCTGATCCAGGCTCAGATTATGGAAGAGCGGAATTTCCTTGAGAGCCAACAGTCGCTCCATTCTTGCCTCCTCGGGTTGATTCTGGTCGGCCTCAGCAGTGAAGGCCAGAGCGCCCATTCGGATCCACTCCGAATTTGATTTGCAGGCGTCGTCGATGAACTGCTGTGGGTCGTCAGGGACCGATACGTGTTTGCGCGCAGCCGTGATCCGATCGGCTAGCGACCCAGGTTCGTGATACATCACGAGCAATCGTGCGGCTTCCCGGTCACCCAGATGAGAAAGAATTTCGAGAGCGTCACCTCTGGATCGGACCGCACCGAATCGCAGTGCCTTCTCGATATTCCGCACCACGCTGGAACCCTCGAGGAGTTCCAGAATCTGGAAAGCGATTCGCTGATTTCGCGAAACACCGTCGAGGTAGGCGGCGCGAAGGAAACGGCTCGCCAACCCGTCTGCAGCTGTCAGCTGTTGGTGGGCGATCAGCCAATACCAGAGGTGTTGGACACGGCGACGCAGCTCACGGTGCAGAATCGTCGTCGATTGGTCGGCCCCCAGATGGGCTGCAACCCGAAGCGCAGCGGAGACGGTTCGCTCGGACTCGCACTCGAGATGGCTCTCGATGGCCAACGCCGCTTCGTCACCGTATGAAACGAGTGCGGATCCGGTCGCAAATCGAACCTCGCTGGATGGGTCTGCGAGAGCTGCCGCGAGGATCTCGAGCGCTTCGTCTCCCTCGAAATTCGCCAACAGGTAAATCGCAGCACTTCTCACGCGCTGGTCGTGATCTGCAAGTGCTTGTCGGATCTCGTGCAGATCGATCCCGGGTTCTGGAGAGATTTCTGCGATTCGTTTGAGTGCGGCTGCTCGTACTCCGGGATCGACGTCGCGGATTCGCGTTTCAACCGCTTCTCGCAGAGAGGGTTCCGCGTTCGTGAGGGCGGCGATGCTTTCTGCGGGATCGGGCGATGCGATCATCTTCTCGAGTACGGCCGCGCCCTCAGCGCCAGCCCGCCGGGCCGCCTCGGCGCGAACGAGGGGGTCCGGGTCGTCGAGCAGCCGCCCGATACGTGGCGCCAACAGATCTGCACCACCGAGCCTGACGAGACCGTCGATCGCGGCGATTCGAACGCGGGCTTCGGCGTCGTCCAGGCTGGATTGTAGGGTGGGAGCGACGTCGAGTTGGCCCGTCGAAGCCAACGCCGTAATGCACGAGCAGCGCACGTCGACACTCGGATGAGTGACCGCGCGCTGCAGCGGTTCGAGCACACCCTGATCTGCCAGGGTCTTGATGAGTTTGAGAAGAGACTTCGAAGGACGCTCTCCTTCCTTGCTAATGAGTTTCTCCCATAGCTCTGCGAGGCGGGAGGCTTCCCACTTGCCGATTTCGTCCCCGAGGCTTTCCAGGTCGATTCGGCCGGCGCGCAACTCGTTGACGAGCGTGCGGAGGTATTCGTGCCGAACCCCCAGGTTGGCGACGAGATAGGTCAGACTCGCCACTCCACCCGCCACGGCGAGCCAGAAGGGTTCTGGGTTTCCGAGAGCCCATAGGATGCCGCCACCGATCGACATGCCCGCATAGACTGCGATTCCCTCGATGAAGGCCCTCACCCGACCGCGGAACCGCAGCGGAATGGCATTGCAGAGCAGCGCACGGACCGGATTTGCGAGCGCGTTCTCGAGCATCTCTCCGTTCATGCGCGCGATCGCACCCGAGACGATGTTGTACTGATAGGCGAGCCCTGCGAAGCTCAAAAACGTCAACGTCGGGTGGATCAGATTGGTGCTCGGCACGCCGAAGCGGCGAATCAGCCACGGTGTGATCGACATCTCGATCGCGATTTCAATTGCGTTGGTGGCGGCGAGGAAGAGCCCGATGAACGCGGCCAGGGCCGCCGGATCCGGGAAGCGCTGGGAAAACGCGTCCAGCCACATATACCTCGCCACGACGAGCGCGAGGATCATGCCGATCGCCGAAACCAACAGGGCGGCTCCGAGTTTCGAGGCGCGGACGTATCGCAGCGCACCCTGAATGCCTTCCACGGAGGTTTCGTCCGCTTCTTCGAGGTCGATCGGCCCCCAGCTGCGCAATCGCGAACGACCGATGCGAATGATCGCGGCCGCGCCGAAGAGAAACAGCGCCCAACCGGCGACGAGGCTCGCGGCTCCCGCAATCCCGGTCATCCCCGCGGCGACGAGCCCGCCGACCACGCCTCCGACGCTCGCTCCGATGGTGAACAGAGGGACGAGCCGCTTGCTGGCGACCGTGTCGAAGTAGTCGGCGGTGAATGTCCAGAGGTGGTTGACGAAAATTGCCTGCGTGACGAAGAAGAAGCAGATCAGAAAGATCGATATGCCCGGAACCTGGTACCAGATCCCGGCTGTCGCAGCCGTGAGAGCGATCGCCGCTCCGACCAGCATCTGAACGAAGAGGCCGTCATTGCGGACATCACCCACCCGCATCGCGTACAACACGAATCCCAACACCGTGGAAGCCGATCCGCCAATGATCGTGATCGGTAGGTATTCGATCCCGACTTCCGAGAGGAACAGCGCTTCCGCACCGGTCAGCCCGAGCGTTTGTGCCAGACTGATCAGATCGGGAAACAAGCGCCAGAAGAGGTTCTTCAGTCCCTGCATCGGCGTCGACCGGCTCCTCGTGCGTTAGAGCGAAGCGCTACGGCTGAAACGCGATGGATTCGCGATTTGTGAAGCCGTCACGGGAGCGCCCAGCATACCGCAGCCGATTCACCTACGAGCGTGATTGTCGCCGGACTTCGGCTAGCCTTGCTCGCTGTGGAACACCACCCCGCACTGACTCTGGTGCTCGCCTTGGCGGTTGGCATCTTCGCCCAGTCGGTGTCGCGACACTTGCGAATTCCCGGGATCGTCCTGTTGCTGCTGGCCGGTGCCTGCCTCGGCCCCGACGGGTTGGATTGGATCGATCCGCGCTCGCTCGGTGTGGGCCTGGTCGCGGTCGTCGAACTCGCGGTTGCGGTGATCCTGTTCGAGGGTGGTCTCAATCTCGAGATTTCAAGATTGCGGCGCGAGCAGACGCCGATCCGGCGCCTCGTTACCTGGGGTGCGCTGATCACGCTGGTGGGCGGCGCGCTCGCAGCGCGATGGTGCCTGGATTGGTCTTGGATGCAATCAGTTGTCTTCGGCGGGTTGGTCGTGGTCACGGGGCCAACTGTGGTGAGTCCACTCGTTCGGAATTTGAGACTGCGCCCGAGGGTCGCGACCGTGCTCGAAGCGGAAGGCGTCCTGATCGATCCGATCGGTGCGATTCTCGCCGCGCTGCTGCTCGGGATCGCCCTGCAGGGAATCGAATCGATCTGGGATGCGCCGATGGTTCTCGCCATCAGCCTCAGCTTTGGGGCGATCGCCGGTTTGATTGCCGGGTTCGCACTCGCCGGTCTGCTTCGGGTTCGGAACCTCGTCCCCGAAGGCTACGAGAACATCTTCGCCCTGTCCTATGTGCTGCTCCTCTATCAAGGTTGCGACGAGATCGTTTCCCACAGTGGGATTCTCGCCGTGACGGCGGCGGGTGTGGTCGTCGGCAATTTGCGAACGCGGGTCGATCGCAACCTGCGCGAATTCAAGGATCAACTCACGGTTCTGCTGATCGGACTGCTCTTCGTCCTGCTGGCCGCGGATGTGAGAATCGAAGATGTTCTCGCGCTGGGGTGGAATGGGCTCGCGGTTGTCGGGCTGCTCGTACTCGTCGTCCGCCCGCTCAACGTCGGTCTTTCGACGCTGGGATCCGAGCTCTCACTTCGCGAGAGACTCTTCGTTTCGTGGATCGCCCCGCGCGGGATCGTGGCCGCTGCAGTGGCGTCGGTCACGGCGGCTGCACTCGAGAGTCAGGGCATGGCCGGTGGCCCGGAGCTGCGCGCGATGGTGTTCTTGTGCATTGCCGGGACCGTCCTTCTGGCGGGTCTCACCGGCGCCCCGATGGCGGCCCTGCTGAAGGTGAAACTTCCCGGCCGCGATTCAGTTGCGATCCTCGGTGCCCAGGGGTTGGGGCTCGAACTCGCGATCCAACTCAGAAACGGTGGCGTTCCGGTGGTCTTCCTCGACGCCAATCCCTGGAACTGCCGCCGGGCCGAAGAGTCGGGCTTCCGGGTCGTCTACGGCGATGCGCTGCAAGAGAGAACCCTGCAGCGCGCGCGTTTCGAGAACGTCGGCAGCGCGATCGGTCTGACACCGAACCAGATGTTGAACAGCCTGTTCGCGAGCCGCGCCCGCGAGGTATTTAGTGTTCCACGCGGTTATGTGGCGGCCATCAATCCCGAAGCCGGCCTCGCGCCGGAGTTGGTCGAGCGCGAGCAGGTCGTCGTTCTCTTCGACGGCCCCCACGATGTCGAGCGCTGGGATGTCCGCGCGCGCCACGAGGAACTCGAAGTCGGCTACTGGGTGTACGGCGGCGAACCAGAACGGGATGCCAGTTCCGACGAGGCTGGCGAAGCGGCTCCGAAGGCCGGCGAGCGATTCGTCATCCTCTCGATCCAGCGCGGCAAGAAAGTCATGCCGATGCACGCGGGTCTCTCACTGGAAGTCAGTGACGTTGCCGCTGTGGCCATCCATAGCGAAGAGCGCGACAGCGCCGAAGAAATCCTGGCCGCCTGGGGCTGGGCGCCAGCGGAGCCCCCCGAGGTGACACCCATCGCTTGACATTCGGATCGCACGCGGGCGTCGATCATTCTGAGAGACGGTAATACTGTCTGAGAATACCCGATGACATAGGCAACGACATTTGTGCAGAAATGTGTGTACTCCCTTCCTCAAGCCGAGTTCGGCAGCCACCGATAAAGGAGATGCGGGTTCCGTCGAGAGCCTGTTCGAGAAGGGAAGCCGCGCAAGCGGGTGAAATCAAAATTGACCAGGTGGCGAGTTGGGAATGCGTACTTTTTGCTAGCGCCTGATCCTGGGAGGTGTCATGAGAATCTGGCCCGCTGCGCTTATGGCAGCAGCCGCCTGGCTCATCGGCGAAGTCCTACTAGCGGGAACGGCTGCTGCGGCATCGTTCACAATCTCGAGCCCGATCGAACTCGACCGGGTCGACGTGTGGGACGGGGGCCGCTTCGGGGTTGACCCGTGGAACCGAGTGACCCGGGTGACGATCTCGCCCGATGCCACCACCACGGGCGATCTCGTCTGTTTGAATCCCTCGAGCTCCTGCGCCGGCGCAGAAATCCTTGTTCTTCGCGTCAGCGTTGCACCAGAGTCTACTGAGTATCTTCAGTTCATTGCCGTCTCAACTACATTGCGTCAGCCCTATCAATGGCCTCCGCCCGTTCCAGGGCCTCTGCCAGTCGGCATGGGCTACTTCGCGGGAGATGGAATCGCTCCGGATCGGGGAGAAATTTATTCCAACCCTGCCGCCGCAGTCTTTCTTGCACCTGACTCGTCGTATCTGCAACCGGGCGAGACGAGCCCGACCCTCTTCGTCACTTTTGCGCAAGACGACCTCGTGGCGGGACAAGAGATCATTATTTACGGGGCTACGTCGACGGTTGCTTTCGAAGCGAGGACAATCGTCACGCCAAACGATTCGAAGGTTCCCGTAGTAATCGATGTCAAACCTCGCAGCGATCGCAATCGAATCAACGCACTCAGCCGAGGCTCAATTCGGGTCGCGATCCTCGGATCCAGTAGCTTCGATGTGGAAGACGTGGATGTCACGACACTGGAATTCGGACCCAATGGAATCGAGCCCAAGCACGAGCTGACGGCACCCGAAGCCTTTCTTCACCACATGCGAGACGTAGACCGCGACGGGTATCCGGATCTCATGATGCACTATCGAATCCAGGATGTCGGATTTTCGATCGAAGATACGGAGGTCTGTCTGAGCGGAAGGCTCGTCGATGGGACAGGCTTCGAGGGATGCGATTCGGTCTGGATGTTCGGCAAGTGGGGCGAGCGATGGTTGGAGCGTTGGGCTCCTCGTCTAAACCGAACTAAATAGTGTCGAGCATTTTGAGATTCTCTCCCCTCTGAGATCTGCCGCCCACCTGACTCGCCACCTCTCATCCTCATCAATCAGATCACCAAATGAGGTGCCTTTTCACGCGCTGGCAACCCACCTCGTTGGGGAGTCGGGGGGAAGGGGTGTGAGCGACATGGGGTTGGAGGGGATGCCCCTTCCCCCCGACTCCCCAACGAGTACCGCTCACGTATCGAATCCGGCCCCCGGAGGGTGGCACTTGCATCCCCGCCCCTCGCGGCCATGGATCGCGCTCCAGAGAACAGCGCTATCTTGACCGTTCTCGCGGACACCGTCCGACCTTCAATCGCGGAGCTCAACGATGAAAGAAGTCCTGAACAAGATCAGTCGGCGCATCACGCAGCCCAAGTCGCAAGGGGCCTCCCAGGCCATGCTCTACGCGACGGGGCTCACCGAAGCCGACATGGACAAGGCCCAGGTGGGAATTTCGAGCGTCTGGTACGACGGCAATTCCTGCAACATGCATCTGAACGACCTCGCCACAAAGGTCAGGGAAGGCGTCATCAACGCTGGAATGGTCGGAATGCGCTTCAACACCATCGGGGTTTCGGACGGCATCTCGATGGGAACCGACGGCATGAGCTACTCGCTGCAATCGCGCGACCTGATCGCGGATTCGATCGAGACCGTGATGTGCGCCCAGTGGTACGACGCCAATATTTCGCTGCCCGGCTGCGACAAGAACATGCCCGGCTGCGTGATGGCGATGGCGAGGGTGAACCGCCCCTCGCTGATGATCTACGGAGGCACCATCAAGCCGGGCCACACCGCGAGCGGTGACAAACTCGACATCGTCTCCGCATTCGAGAGCTACGGAAAGTTCCTGTCGGGCGCCATCGACGACGAAACGCGCAGCGACATCGTGCACAGGGCTTGTCCCGGAGCGGGCGCCTGCGGCGGGATGTACACAGCAAACACGATGGCCGTTGCGATCGAAGCACTCGGTATGAGCCTTCCCTACAGCTCGTCGGCCCCCGCGGAATCGCCCGAAAAACTCGAGGAGTGCTATCGCGCGGGCGCTGCAATTCGAAACCTACTCGAGCGAGACATCAAACCCAGCGACATCATGACGCGCGCTGCGTTCGAGAACGCGATCGTGATGGTCGTCGCGTTGGGTGGCTCTACGAATGCGGTGCTGCACCTGATCGCGATGGCCGACGCGGTCGACGTCCCGCTGCAGATCGACGACTTCCAGAAGGTGAGCGACCGCGTTCGCTATCTCGCAGATCTGAAGCCGAGCGGCCAGTATGTGATGGAGGACCTCCACGACGTCGGCGGGACGCCGGCCGTGATGAAATACCTGCTCGAAAAGCAGGTACTCAACGGCGATTGCCTCACGGTGACGGGCCAGGCCCTGGCCGAAAATCTCGCAGAGGCGGCGCCGCTCGCAGAAGGTCAGCAGGTGATTCGAAGCTGGGAGGATCCGGTTCAGGAGACCGGTCACATCCAGATCATGCGCGGTGGCCTGGCACCCGACGGATCCGTCGGAAAGATCACGGGCAAAGAGGGGTATCTCTTCACGGGGCCCGCACGTCCGTTCGATTGCGAGGAAGACATGCTCGCCGCGGTCGAGCAGAAGAAGATCCGCGCGGGCGATGTGGTCGTGATTCGCTATGAGGGACCCAAAGGTGGCCCCGGGATGCCCGAAATGCTCACCCCGACTTCTGTGTTGATGGGAGCGGGCCTGGGTGCAGACGTTGCGCTGATCACGGACGGCCGCTTTTCGGGCGGGTCCCATGGATTCCTGATCGGACACGTGACTCCGGAGGCGCAGGAAGGCGGACCGATTGCGCTGATCGAAGAGGGCGATGTGATCACGATCGATGTCAAGAAACACGCCATCGAGTTGGAAGTGGGTGCTGACGAGCTCGAAGCGCGGCGTTCACGCTGGAAGGCGCCGGAACTCAAGGCGAAGCGTGGAACGCTCTACAAATACATCCAGTGTGTGAGTTCGGCTTCTCTTGGCTGCATCACCGACGGAAATCAGTAACGGCTGCACGACGTGCCGTCAGGCTCCCTTGAAGTTCGGCCGACGCTTTTCGCGAAAAGCCGTGACTCCCTCGTGCCCATCTGATGTAGTCGTCATGGAAACGATCGCACTCGTCTCGGCGTCCAACTGGTCTTCGAGTTCTGCAGTTTGACTCGCGAGCAGAAGTTTCTTGGTCGCGCCGAATGCGAGCGTCGGTCCGCTGGCCAGTGTGCGTGCGAGTTTTTCCGCTTCGGTCATCAAGTCAGCGTCGGGAACCACCCGCTCGACGATCCCCCACGCCTGGGCTTCGGCAGCGGAGAGTTTTCGGTTCGTGAGCATCAATTCCCGGGCGCGCCGAATTCCGACCACACGCGGTAGGAAGTAGGTCGAACTCCCGTCTGGCGTGAGACCGGCCGCGGTGTAGGCCATCATGAAACTCGCGGATTCGGCCGCCAACGCGATGTCCGTCATGCAGACCAGGCTCATCCCCGCCCCCGCGGCCGGGCCGTTGACTGCGGCTACGATGGGCGCGTTCATGCGCGCAAATTTCACGATCGCCGCGTGGAGAGCGCCCGCGGTGTCTGCCACCCGCTTCGGGATCTGATCCCCCGCTGCCGAGAAGTCCTTCAGGTCTCCACCCGCAGAGAACATCCGACCCGCCCCGGTCAGCAGGACCGCGCGAATCGCCGGATCTTCTGCGCAGATCGTGGCGGTTTCCTGAAACTCTCGGGCTAGATCGAGATTGAACGCGTTGGCTGCCTTTGGGCGATTCAGTGTTAGACAAGCCAGTCCATCCCGGACTTCAAAGGTGAGATTTTCGAAACCCATCCTCGCTCCTCATCCGAAGTCGGTATTCAGCTGGATCGGTAGCCTTGGAACGCCGAGGCCGTGCAATCGCGATCAGTGGGAGCGCGCTTTTGCGGCCCCTGTAATGCGGCTCAGTGCATCATCGATGTCTGCGTCAGACACATCCATGTGGGTCACGACGCGCATCAGGCTATTCGTAAGAGCGAGCGTCAAGACGCCTCGTGCGACGAGTTCTTTTTCGAATTCTTCCGCCCGCTCGACCTCGAAGATCACGATGTTCGTTTCGGGGAATGCGTCGACCTTGAAACCGAGATCCTGAATCCCTGTTGCCAGCCGTTGCGCGTTCGAGTGGTCATCCGCGAGGCGTTTGACGTGGTGTTCCAGTGCGTAGAGGCCAGCCGCAGCGACGATGCCGGCCTGACGCATCCCGCCACCCATCTGTTTGCGGGCGCGGTGTGCGCGCAAAATGAAATCCGAGGATCCGCACAGAACGGATCCGATCGGCGCACCGAGCCCCTTCGAAAGACAAAACGTCAGCGAGTCGAAGGGCTCCGCCCAGGTCGCCACCGGTGTACCGCTTGCAACGGACGCGTTGAAGATCCGGGCGCCGTCGAGATGCACCGCCAGACCGTTGTCTCGCGCGACGGCGGCGGCTTCTTTTAGCGGCTCCAGCGGAAACACCCGGCCGCCGCTCTGGTTGTGGGTGTTTTCCATCGCAAGCATGCGAGCGGGTGCGTAGTGGACATCCACCGGATGAATGGCCTCGGTGACTTCCGCGCCCGAGAAAAAACCGCCGGTCCCCAGGGTTTCGACCTGGACGCCCCACAGCGCCGCACCCGCTCCGCTTTCGTAAAGCAGGATGTGAGCGTCGTCGCCAACCAGCACCGCGTCTCCGGGACGCGTCGCCGCCGCGATGGCCGCCTGGTTGCCCATCGTTCCCGAAGTGACGAAGAGGGCCGCCTCTTTGCCCGTGAGTTCCGCCGCCACCTCTTGCAGCCGATTGACGGTCGGATCTTCTCCGTAGACGTCGTCTCCGACGTCGGCCGAGGCCATCGCTTTTCGCATCGCTTCAGTCGGTTTGGTGACGGTGTCGCTGCGCAGATCGATCGTCTTCATGGCTCTGGATTCTAACAGGCGCCGCGGGAGAGCTGAAGATCGGACTGGAATATCCAGAAGCTCTGAGGCGAAAACGGGGGGGCTCCGCCCCCACCCGGTGCTCCAGCCGCCCTGATTTCAGTGTCCGCTCGTTCCCGAAAGGTTCGAAAAAGGCACCCAGAGGGCCTCTCGCGCCCATTTTTGGTTTGCTTCCGAGAAAAGAAGGTCTATGATGCGCCGGTCAAACCATGCCGTGATGTGCGACATGGGGGTGAATTTTGAACTGTTCACCGAGAGATCTTGTCGAGCGCGATTGTCGAACGATCGTTGCGCGTCGATGGTGATCGAAGGGAACGCCGACGAAACGGGAGAAATAATGGCAGCGAAGAAGAAGAAGGCGGCGAAGAAGGGCTCCGGTGATCTGATCATTTCGAAGTCACGCACCAAGGGCGCGACGAAGAAGTGCAACGTGAGCAGCGATTTCTACAGCGCACTCGACAAGGCCGTTCGCGGAATGATCGCGGACGCAGAGG
>JAFDAW010000384.1 GCA_019313605.1 Deltaproteobacteria bacterium | reverse complement strand
GTGTCGCCGGTCGGATCCGCAGCGATCGCGACGAGCGACGGCACACCGCGCCCCTGCTCGTAGTGGGCGCGCACGGTATGGCCGGGGCCCTTCGGCGCGACCATGAAGACGTTGATATCCTCCGCGGGCTGGATCGAACCGAAGTGGATGTTGAAGCCGTGGGCGAAGGCGAGGTAGTTGCCCGGCTGCAGGTTCGGCTCGATCTGCTCCTCGTAAACCTGGGCGGCCGTTTCATCCGGCAATGTCAGCATCACGATGTCCGCTTCGCGCGCGGCTTCGGCGGGCGACACCACGCGCAGCCCGGCGGATTCTGCCTTCGCGCAAGACGGCGAGTCTTTTCGCAAACCGACCACGACGTTGACTCCGGAGGCCTGCAGGTTCTGTGCGTGCGCGTGCCCCTGGCTCCCGTAACCAATCACCGCGACGGTCTTGCCGTCGAGGCGTCCGAGATCTGCGTCTTTGTCGTAATAGATATTCAGCGCCATGAGTTTCGATCTCCTGCGGTGGACTCGAATCCGGGCGGCAATGCCCGGTCGAATGCTCACTCTGACACAGCCCCCCGCACCGCGCAGCTGCGCGCGGACCTCCCGACGGGCTGGGAATAGATACTGGCCAAGAGGAACTGGGAGACGGCCTTTGAAAGCGCTCCGGCCGATTTCCGAAGGCGCTGGGTAGACGCAAAATTAATCAATGAATTCAGGCGTGTCAAAGACTGGCTTCGACACGGCACGCGCGAGCCTCCCGCCCGATTGCGGGCCTCTGACCGGCTTGCGGGCGTCCAACCGGCTTGCGAGCGTCCAACCGGCTTGCGAGTGTCCGATCGGCTTGGGAGTGTCCGATCGGCTTGGGAGCGTCAGGCAAGTTTGGGAGGCCCCGGCGCGGGCTCGAAGCGCTCTCCGGTGCGCTTCACCTCGGCCTCCGCACGCCGCAGGTAGTGGGGGGCGAGTTGCGCGGCATCCACCCACGATCCGCGCGCGAGCTGCTCGACGCCCAGCGCGCCGACGTGTCGCGCGCTCGCGTTGCCTTCCGGTGGCGGCAGCAGCGCAACGCCCTCACCGAGCGCGGCCACGATCGCCTCTCCGCAGATTGCCGCACCCTCACCCACCAGCACGCAGGGGGGCCGAATTTGTGCACAGAGCGCCTCCGGGGTGTAGACGCCCTCGGGCACAACGACCTCCCAGTCGGAATCCGCCGCATAGGCGGCCGCGTAGACCTCTCCGCGGCGGGCGTCGAGCATCGACACGACGAGTCGATCCGCCCGATCCGCCACGCGAGCGAGCGCTGCCAGGGTCGAAACCGGAGCGATCGGAAGGCCGCTCTCGAACGCGAGCCCCTTGAGGGTCGCGATCCCCACGCGAAGGCTCGTAAAAGAGCCGGGACCGATCGAAACCGCGAAGGCCTCGAGGTCTCCGAGCGCCACACCCGCGCGGTCCAGCAGGGTATCCACGGCCGGGAGCAGCGTTGCGGCGGCGGGTCCGGGCGCGGCCGAAATCTCGTCGATGAGCTCGGGCCCGCGCAGCAGCGCGACACTCAAGGCCGCGGTCGCGGGTTCCAGCGCGAGGACCAGCGGCGAGCGGGGATCCTTTAAAGACCTCCGGTCAGCCAATCGACGACTCGGGACCAGTTGCGAGAAATGTCGTTCCAGAACGCGAAGCCCATGATCACCACGAGCATCGTGAATCCGATCTGCTGGACGAATTCGCGGGTGCGCAGTGAAAGCCGCTCATTGCGTACGCCCTCGACGAGGAAGACGACCGCCTGCCCGCCATCGAGCAGCGGGATCGGCAGCAGGTTCAGGATGCCGAGGTTGATGCTGATCAGGATGAGCGTCTGGAGATAATCCATCCAACCGCGCTCGAGCGCCTTGCCCGCGATTTCCGCGATGCCGATGGGCCCTGCGAGTTGGTTGCGGGGAACGTCTCCGGTGATCAACTTGCCGAGACCGCGAAGGAACAGGTGCGTAATCTCGACGGTCATCGCGGTCGCGCGCGGCACCGAGACCAGCGGATTCATGACCCGCTCGAATCCGATGCTGCCGCGCACCGCCAGCAAATTGCTACCGACGATTCCGATCCGGTAACGCGGCACTTTCATGCCAAACCCGGTCAGATCGGTCTGGATCAACTCGGGGGCAACGATGACGTCGAGTGCTTCACCGTCGCGCA
>JAFDAW010000383.1 GCA_019313605.1 Deltaproteobacteria bacterium | reverse complement strand
CGTTCGCTCCAGCGTCGAACCCGCATCGAGGTGCAATCCATCGATGTTCTGGGTAATCAGCAGCAACAACTTTCCCCGCTGCTCCAACTCGACCACCGCGCGGTGGCCCGCATTGGGTTCGCCGAGCTGATTCGCGAGTTCCAGCCGGCTCTGCCACGCGCGCTTGCGGACCTCGGGATCGCCCACATAGTGATCGTAGGTCGAGAGCTTCTCGGCCTCGGGATTGCGGGTCCACACCCCCCCAGGTCCGCGAAAATCGGGGATCCCCGAATCCGTCGAAATCCCAGCGCCGGTCAGGACGACCACGCGATCGCTCGTGTCGATCCAGCCTCTCACACTCGAGATCGACCCCTCAGGGTCCCGATCCACACCGCGCAAGCCGACTTCCCCCCATTTCGCCCACCCCGCGAGGAGCGGCTACGCGTCCATTCTCGGCCGGATCGCGATCCCCGCAACCTCCCCCGCGGGAGTCCCCATAGCCGCACATCCGCGCCTTCTGCTATCCCTCGCGCCCCGTGTCTCGTTCCGAAGATCTGCTCACGAATACCTTGACGGGCTGGGTGCACGCCGTCTCACGCCGCCCCCACATGGTGGTCGTCGCGACCGGTCTGCTGACACTCGGCCTCGCGTTCTACGCGGCGACCCACCTCGGCATCAACTCGGACAACGTTCAACTCATCTCCGATGACCTCGAGTCGCGAAAGAATCATGAAGCCTTCGCCGCCCTGTTTCCAAACCTAGAGCGCGCGATGCTGATCGTCGTGGAGGGCGATACTCCCGAACTCGCACGCGACGCCGCGAACGCACTGACGGCGGAACTCCGACAACAACCCGACACCTTCACCGATGCCTACATTCCGGGCGGCGGGAGTTTCTTCGAGCGCGTGGGCCTGCTCTACCGAAGCGAGGCGGAACTCGAGGAATTCGCCGACCAGATGGCCCGAGTTCAACCCCTACTGGCCGAACTCGAACGCGATTCCAGCATCGCCAACCTCACCGCACTCGTTCGACAGGGTCTCGACGCCACCGGCGACGCGCCCGATGAGATCAATCAATGGGTGAAAGTGCTCGACCAGATCGGCCGCGCCACAGTCGAGGTCTACAGCGAATACCCGCTCGCACTTTCCTGGGAGGAAATGCTGGTACAGGACTCCCCTCTCGAGGTGAACAACCGGCGCGTCATCGTCGCGCAACCGGTGCTCGACTTCGACAGCGTGTTCGCAGCAGCACACGCGATGGAAATGATCCACCGGCTGGCCGACGACCTCGGCTACACGGCTGAACGCGGCGTTTCGGTTCGCATTACCGGTAACCCCGCCCTCAACTACGAAGAGATGATCGGCATTGCGTGGGATGTGGGTGGAGCCGGCGTCTTCTGTTTCGCGTTGGTGGTCGGAATTCTCGTCGTCGCGCTGCGCTCGATCAAACTCGTCCTCGCAGCCGTCATCGCGCTGCTCTCGGGTTTGATCTGGACGCTGGCTTTCGCGGCATTTTCGATCGGCCAATTGAATCTCGTGTCCGTGACCTTTGCGGTCTTGTTCATCGGACTGGGAGTCGATTTCGCGATCCACCTGGGAATGAGTTACGAGGATCTGCTCCGCACCGGCAAGAACAACCTCGAAGCAATGGAAGGCGCCGTTCGGAAAGTGGGGAGTTCGCTCGCGCTCTGCACCGTGACGACGGCCATCGGATTCTTCGTCTTCATCCCGACCGACTACCGGGGAGTCGCGGAACTCGGACTGATTGCGGGCGCCGGGATGTTCATCATCCTTTTCATCACCCTGACGCTGATCCCCGCGCTGCTCTACACCTGGCTGGCTCCATCGGAGCGCGAAAGATCGTCGAGCGGGCTGGGCTTTCGGGATCGCTGGTGGACCCACCTCGATCGCCACGGCAGCTGGGTGCGCCGCTTCGCAGCGGTCGCCGGTATCGGCGCACTCATCCTGCTACCGCAAGCGCGCTTCGACGAGAACGTCATCAACATGCGCGACGCGGGTACCGAGTCCGTTCAGGCCTTCAACGACCTGCTGAGCCAGGCGGGGATGGCGTCTCCGTGGTTCCTCAACGTGCTCACACCGGATCTCGAATCCGCGCAGCAGCTCGCCGATCGGCTGGAAGAACTCGGGAGCGTGGCGCACACGCTGACATTGGCCGACTACGTTCCA
>JAFDAW010000382.1 GCA_019313605.1 Deltaproteobacteria bacterium | reverse complement strand
TGGCTGCGTTGCTCTCAATCGCCCTAGCGCTGCTAGGGCTCAATCGAGCGCCTTGCCAGCAGCGCGCATCGACGCTCGGACCTTACCGCGACAGTCTTGGGTCAAGCTCCTAGTAAGTGAGCGAGGACGTTGTTGGGCTCTGGAACTAACCGCGGACCGATTCCCGAGAGGCTAGGACGCAAGAGCTACTCGCTCAAGACCCATCATATTGGGGCGGGGTCGAGAACTTATTGGGGGCGGTGTCGAGAACTCGATTTAATATGTGGAGTTTGCTTTTGGAGAGCCGGGGGGAAGAGCCACTCAGCTGGGATGGCTGCGGAACTGATCAATGGACGGCCGATGCGGACTCCGCGCGGACGATTTCGAGATCGCGCAACAGTTTGGCGCGATCGTCGGCATCGAGGGCGTCGTAGTAACCGCGGATCCGCTGCCGACCATCCGCGAGTACGAAGCGGTTGCTGTGCAGGATCGGGCCCGCGCCGATGCCTTCGGCTTCCTGGACCGGGAGTTTGAATCCTTCGACGCTGAGCGACCAGATGCTGTCCAGGGTTCCGGTCAGGAACTGCCAGCTGTCCAGCTTCGCACTGTGCCTGGTCGCGTATTCGGTCAGAACTTCGGGTGTGTCGTTTTCGGGGTCGACGCTGATGCTCACCAGCATGACATCATGCCAGCCGCGGCCGCTCAGCTCGGTCTGAAGCCGCGACATCTCGTGGGTCAGCTTCGGACAGCGGCCGGGGCATTTGGTGAAGATGAAATCTGCGATCCAGGGCCGTCCTTCGAGCTGCGCGGTTCCGTAGGGTAGGGTGTCCTGGTTGGTCAGGCTGAAATCGGGGAGCGTTCCCCAGACTGGGACCTCTGCAACCGGACCGCAAGCCAGCAGGAACAGCGCGAGTGCGACAAAGGTTGCCTTCGCAGCGGCTCGGATGTCGAACTGAATTTGCACGGGCTTTCGCCTCCGGTCGCGGGCATAGATGTTAGCCAACGCTAGAAATGCGGCGCGCTCAATCGAGCCATTTGATCGCGAGCGCGCGGCCCGATGCGTCCCACGCCGTGCAGCTCGAGGGTTGCAGTCGAACGATCCGGGCGGTTTCAACGATCAACCAGATTGCGCTGAGCGTGCCGAACGAGACGGCTGCACCCACTGCGCTTTCGGGCGGCTGCGGGACCGCGCTCAACATCCCGAACAAGACCAGTCCCGCGACGAGCGCGGCTCCGATTCCGCCATGGCGCAGTCGATCGCGGGGTGTGGCCAGTGGCCGCGGCCAGCGATCGGGCCCGTAGGCGTTTCGCACGCGCTGGACGACTCGGGGTTCTGTCTGGAGCCTGCGGGCTTGCGCGGCTCGCGCCTCGCGGATCAACGAGTCACTCCCGCAATGCGCGCAAACCTTGAGGCGGGCGCTGTGGCGCCACCAACAGTAGAGCCATCCGGGAACGGCGAGGCAGAGCCAGCTCAGCATCTCGACGAGGTCCGATCCTGCGATGACGGTGTCGGGCTCGGCGGTTTCATTGCACGCTGTGCAGAGCATCCGGATCATTGCGGGGCCGTCGAGTGGTTTAGCCCTTGGCCGCTTTGGCGGCCTTCTTGCGCGCGAGGGCGCGATTGCGCCGAAGTTTGTGCCGGTGTCGCTTGACCTTCTGCTTGCTCTTGCTTCGCGCCATCGAGTCCCTCCAAATCAGGTGATCGGAGAGACTAGTGGAAAGCAGAGCGGTGCGCTGCCGCACGCCGCGGATGGCGCTCAGCTGGCTGGATTAGGGCAGTGCACGGAATCGCGGCGATCGCTGCTGGGCGGGGTAAGCCCGTCAGGTCTCGTCGCCGCAAAGCGAATCCGAAGGATTTGCCAGCCAGGCGAGCCCGTCAGGTCTCACCGCCGCATTGCGAATTCGAAGAATTCGCCTGTTACTCGTTGATGATTTCGGTGAGGACGGTTCCCATCGCCTCGGCTTCGGTGTCCTGAAGCGATTCGACTGCGGGAAGGCTCGCCACCAGGGCTTCCAGTTGCTTCGCGATGGTCGGGTGAACCGGGTCGAAGGCCACGGCTGTTCCGCCCCTTCCGTCGCTGCGCAAGATCGTGCCCCAGACCAGGAAGGGCTCTTCGCTCGCGTCACCGTAGATTGCGAGGTGCAGGCGGTCTCCGACTTCGAGATCCGGATTCGACTCGATCTGCATGC
>JAFDAW010000381.1 GCA_019313605.1 Deltaproteobacteria bacterium | reverse complement strand
GGCGCTGACACTCTCCTGGCTGATCCTGATCCTCGGCACCGCGGTGGGAGCGTTCCACGCAGCGGCCTTCTCCTATTTCTGGATGACGTTGGGCCTGTTTCCCGCCCTCGCCTTCGCGGTGGCGCGCCAACCCATCTGCGATCTCTTGCCGGACATCGGATATACCCGGCGTCTGGCCATCGCGGGATTCTGGCTGGCGCTGGCGGGCCCGGGCCTGCTCGAGATGGCCAGCATGCTGAGCGATACGCAGAAGGTGCAGCGCGATAGTTTCGACTTCATTCACAGTAATTTTCAACTCAGCGATGCGGGATTCCAGCCAGAAAGCGCCCTCTTCTGCCGCGGAGACAGCCAACCACTCCAGCACTACTTCTCCGGCGACATCTACCGAAGGTTCGGAACGCCCGGTACCGAGCCGAATCGCGAACACCTGATCCAGCAGTTTCGAGACGAATCGATCGCCTTCATCGTCGAGTCCTTTCGCCTCAACCAGTTTCCCGTCGAGGTCCGGCGCTTCTGGGCGGACAACTACCAGCCCTATCGCGCATCGGTCTTCGTAGCGGGGAGGCGACTCGAAGGGCTCAGCGGATCGAGCAGCGTGTTCGAACTCGTCGCGCCGGGAGCGTATCGATGGCTGCCGATCACCGGCCCCCAACCGATCGCGCTGGACGGCCAGACCCTCGGCGCGGGAGAAGTCATCCGACTCGCATCCGGCGAGCACGTCGTCGAATTCCCGGAAGATGTACCGGGTGGAATCCTGGTATTGGCGCTGGAAGAATCGCCGGGGCTCGCACCCCTGGCTTTCTACAAGGCCTACTGAGATGCGAATCGCCTTCCTCACGAATGCGCCGGCCCCCTACCGCACGCCGGTCTTCGAGTACATCGCGTCGGCGGATGGAGTCGAAGCGCGCGTCTTTTTCGACTCGGCGTCTGGCGCCGCGGTCGTGGACCGTCAACCCGGTTACCCACACGAATCTCTGCAACCGGCATTCAACCTGCGGCATCGAAACTACCAGGACGACGAAGGCTGGGCGGAGCAGGTCTCAATGGGATTTGCGCTCGGCTACCTCCCGCGGCTCGCGGCGTTTCGACCCGACGTCATCGTGTCGGGCGAGTTCGGCTGGCGCACATCGAACGCAGCCGTCTACGCGCGCGCAGCCGGAATCCCGCTCCTCGTCTGGTGGGAAGGGACCCGATTCACCGAGAGAAAACTGGGGGTGATCCGATACTGCGCGCGGCGGGCCCTCGCGAGTGCCTCGGCGGGGCTTCTCGCATTCGGAAGGGGAAGCGTCGACTATCTACGAGAAATTGCCGGCGAGCGAAAACCCATCCAGTTCGTCCCGCAAGCCGTCAACACTCAACAGATCGCCGAAGCGACGGATCGCTGGCGCGCGCAACGCAAAGGTGTACGCGAGCAGTTGGGAGCGCGCGGCGTCACGCTGCTCTGCCTGAGCCGCCAACTTCCCCACAAGGGGATTCCACAATACACGAGCGCACTGCGCCGGCTCGCGGAGGCCGTTCCAGAGGGCGCCTTCACGGCGCTGTTTGCGGGTGAAGGGCCCGAGGCAAAGACCATCGCAAGAGCCGCGGATGAATTTCCGCGAGTGATCCGCGATCTGGGGAAGGTCTCGCCGAGCGAAATCCCCAGGTTGTTCGCCGCGAGCGATCTGCTCGTATTTCCGACTCTCCGCGACTGTTGGGGGATGGTGGTCAACGAAGCCCTGGCGGCCGGCGTTCCCGTGCTGGGCTCGCGATACGCGGGTGCGGCGCAAGAGTTGCTTCGCAGCGACGATCTCGGGAGATTGATCGATCCGCTCGTTCCCGACTCGCTCGACGAGGCGCTCGAGGCTGCAGTCCTCGACGAGCGGTGGGCGAATATTTCGCCGACTCGCTTGCGAGCAGCGCTCAAGGGTTACAGCTGTGAGGACGCAGCCGAAGCGATCCTGCAAGCTGCGAGAAGTGCCGTCGTCGGCCGTAGCAAGCGAGCGCGATCGTGAGCGAAACGGCCGCAATTTGCGCAGCTCCGGGACACCGGTCCTTCGACAGCCGCTTCGTCGAAGTTCATCGATGCGAGAACGAACAGTGTGCCCATCTGTTTGCGATCGGCGTCGATGCCAACCACGGCGTCATGCACGAGTTGGGCATCGATGGTGAAGAATCGATCTACGAAGAGCGAAACGATCGGCTCGTCGCATTCTGGGAAGACAGGCAATTCGTCACTGGGGATTCGATGATACTCGACGTTGGAGCCGGAACCGGCCACCTGACGCGCAGCCTGAGAGAGCGACTTCCCGAAATCAACATCCACTGTGTCGAAGAAAGCGATCTCCTCCGAGATCAGCTCGAGAGCGAAGGTTTTGCAGCCTCGAAGAATCTGGATTCGATCTCGCCAGACCGCTCGTTCGACGCTGTATTGCTGATCGAAGTCATCGAGCACGTAGCCGACCCGGTCGACTTCCTGGATCGCCTGCGGGAGTATCTCAAAGCCGATGGGCGGATCTTCCTGACGACACCCTGCGGAGAGTTGCGGAACGGCAGCCGCGCCACGAACGCCTACGACACACCCGAGCACGTCCAGTTCTTCACAGAGAAATCACTGCGGGCCGCCGTTGCGAAAGCGGGCTTCCGCGACATCGCCTACGAATACATCGACGCCCTCTATCCGCGCGGCACGAGCGCCGGGCCCAGCGCAACCTTCAAACGGTTCGCGACGAGAATCGCAAGGCCGATCCTGGCGACGTTCCAGGGTTCTCGCCATCTGACGGGATTCATCGAGCCGTAGAAAATCCGGCTCCGTATTCCTCGTAGGAACGTCCCATCAACGCCCAGAGGTGACCCGCCTGGGTGCAGATTCGCAGAACAATGCGGGCCAACGCGCGCCGGCCACCGAATGCCGCCAGAGGCATCAACACCGTGAGGCCGCACAGCTGAGCTGCCGCGCGGAGGGCGCGCTTCGAGGAATCACCAGGCGTGCTCGATCGCGCGATGCGGGTATGGACACACCAGCCCCGAAACGCGCGTTGAGCGAGCCAACCGAAGCGATGGCGCTCTGGAGGGACGAACTCGACAACCAGCGCTTCGTCACACGAGAGGAAGCGTGCACCCGACCGCAACATACGCCCAAAGAGTTCCGAGTCCTCGCCACCGGTAATGCCGTAGGCTGGATCGAAGCTGCGTTCGTCGAATAGCCGTCGGCCCAAAAATGCGTTGCTCGTATACAGATCACCCGCAGCCAACAGCTCGCCCGTCGGATGACGGCGCCGGGTGTAGAAGGTCTCGACGTCGAGCCAGGGCGTCACGACCTCTTCGAGTCGAATCAGGACGGGGCCGAACGCGCCATCACAGGGCTCGCGCTCGGCCAGCTTTAGATACTCCGAGACCCAGTTTTCATCTGCAACTTCGTCGTCATCGATGAACAAGACCCACTCGCCAGACGCTTCTAACAATGCCCGATTGCGGGCGAGCGCGATATTCTGGCGCGGCTCGACGCAGTAGCGAATCGGTCCGATCGAACCAGATCGTGATCGAGCGACGGATGCGGCGCTCTCCTCACGATCATTGTCGATGACAATGATCTCGACATGAGTACCGATCGGAATTTTCAACCGATCGAGACTATCGAGCAGGCGG
>JAFDAW010000125.1 GCA_019313605.1 Deltaproteobacteria bacterium | reverse complement strand
CGGCAACCTAGGGCGCGCTGCGCTTAATTTCGCGGATTCCTCCCGCCGGCCGCCCCGCACGCGGGTTGCGGTTTGCGGGGAGGGGGTTGCGGTCGTGCGCGGTGTTTTGGTTTTACTGGCCTCGCTTTGGCATTGGCGGGGGGGTGTAGCCGTCCCATTTGCCTTTCAAGACGGCTTCGGAAGGTGATTTCTGGTCTGTGCGAGGGGCTTTGACGTAGGCCGGGGTGACGTCGGGCGGAAGTACGTATTCATCCACCGTCGCCATGCGCACCTTGATCGTTTTCTTGCTGACGTTGATGACCATGAGGTCGCGTGCGATGGCCAGCGGGCCGTCGTAGACCGCGCGCACGCCGTCCATGATTGCCGCGTTGTTCTCGGGCGATTGCACCGAGTGGTAGCCCACCGCGAGTCGCGGCTTGAGGGTGGACATGACCTTTCCGAAGGCCTGGGGTTCGGTGTGAATCCGCGTCGACACGTACGTCGCCTGTGCGAGATCCCAGCCGAAATACGCGGCCAGGGCTTTCGGCGGCAGGAAGCACTCGTGTGAGGCTACGTCCGCACCCGCGGCGAACTTCATGTACCACTTGTTGGGGAAGGTATCGCCGCCGAACACGTATTTGAGCCCGTTCCATTCGAGGCTGAAGCTCACCGCGCCGTCCAGGCTGTGGATCGCCGGCCAGGATCGAACCGTGACGCCGTTTTCCTGGTAGACGATCTCGTCTTCCTGGAGGTAGTTGAACTCGTGCACCTCGATTTGCCCACCTGCGTCGGGCAGCGCGCCCGATCGGGTCGCGATGTCCCACGCGTAGGCCTGCTTCATACCCGCGATGAAGGTCTTGCTCCCGAGTTCGGGGGTGGCACCACTCGGTCCGTAGAAGTGGATCGGCGTATAGCGGCCCGAGAGCCAGCTGCCGATGTGCAGTCCCATGAAGTCGCCCACGTGGTCGACGTGGAGGTGGCTGGCGAACACCTTGTCGATCTTCGAGAAATCGGGTCGCAGGGAAAAGAGATTCCCCATCGCGCCCGATCCGATGTCGAAGAGGAGCTTGTCTCCGTTGCCGAGTTCCACGAAGTACGAGATCGAGACCGCCTTCTTGGTCTGGTTGGGCATGCCCGTACCGAGGGCTGTGATCCGCATTTCGTCGGCACCCAGGATCTCGGTGTTGGGGAAATAACTGGCCGGGTACTCACCATTGACGATCGCTGCGGGCGTGCGTCCGCGTGGCATGGCATCTGCAGCTCCGCTGCCTTCAGCCGCCGACGCCGTCTCGAGCAGCGCGATACTCGGCCAATCGACCTGCACGCGACCTTCGACTACGTGGATACCGAACACCAGCGCGCCAATCAAAGCGGCTGAAATTGCCGAGATTTTTCTCCAGGACCTGGAATTCATCGTTTGCTCCCCTCTTCGTTTGGCGTGAAACGCGGCGCCCAACGGCACATTACATCTCCCAAAAGGAGATTGATATAGATGGTGTGGCACGTGCCTGTTTCGAGAGTATTCGAGCGGAGGTTTCTAGGGGTTGTCCAGGATCCGAACTTTCTGGGCTTCGATGACGAGTTGGTTGTCGGCGAAGAGCTGGATGGCTTTGGGGACCAGGCGGCGTTCTACGGCTTGGACTCGCTCCGCGAGGCTGGCCGCGGTGTCGTCGGCGCGCACGGCGACTTCTTCTTGCAGGATGATGGGTCCCGAGTCGTACTCGTCGTCAACGAAGTGCACGGTTGCGCCCGTCGTGGTTGCGCCCGATGCGAGCACGGCCTCGTGGACGCGCTGGCCGTAGAAGCCCTTGCCGCAGAACGCCGGGATCAGGGCCGGGTGCACGTTGATTGCGCGCCCGTCGAATTTTCTGCGGGTTTCGAACGGAGAGAGGAAGCCGAGGCAGGCGACGAGGTCGACTTCGCGCCGGTCGAGTTCGGCGTGGATCGCGTCGTTGAATTTGCCCGGGTCCGGGTACTGATTGCGGGGCACCGCGAGCGCGGGTACGCCGCGCCGCCGTGCGCGCTCCAGGCCCCCCGCGTTCCGTTTCGAGCTGATTACCGCGACGATCTGCGCGTCGAGCGCGCCCGATTCGATCTGCTCGAAGAGGTTTTCGAGGCTCGTTCCCTCGCCGGAGAGCAGCACCGCCACGCGGAGGGGGGCGTGTGCCGTCATGGGTTCATCAGGGAGTCGAAGATGCGCCGCATCGTGGGCATTCTAACAACTGATGGCATTGACGCTCGGCGCGCGGACCGCGAGACTGCGCGCTCTGGAGGAAACATGCCGATCTACGTGTCCGGAGCCGTTGCGCTCGATCACATCATGGTCTTCCCGGACCATTTCAAGCACCACATTCTGCCCGACAAGCTCCACACGCTGAACGTCTCATTCAACATCACGAGTCTGAAGACGCACTTCGGTGGCACGGCGGGGAACATCGCCTTCTATCTGAAGATGCTCGGCGAAGACCCGCTGATCCTCGCGACCGCGGGCAGCGACTTCGGCCCGTACGCAGACTGGTTGGCGCGTCACGACATCAGCCGCGACGGGATCCGGATCTTCGAGGATGTGCGCACCGCGCAGGGCTTCGTGACCACGGATCTCGATCACAGCCAGATCTGGGCGTTCTACGAGGGTGCGATGGCGCGCGCCCACGAGGCTCGGGTCGAAGATATCGACGGCGAAGCCTCCTTGGCGATCGTTACCGCGAACGGCAAGCGGGCGATGATCGAGCACGGGCGCAAATTGAAACAGCGCGGCATCCCCACCTACATCGATCCGAGTCACGGGTTGCCGATTCTGGAGCCCAGCGAGCTCCTCGAGTTGATCGACGGATCCGCGGTCTACATCGTGAACGACTACGAGTGGTCTCTGACATTGGAGAAGACCGGTTGCAGCGAGGAAGAACTCTTTGCGCGCTGCGACGCGGTCGTCATCACCGCCGGCCCGGAGGGGTCGGCGATCCACAGTGGGGGCGAGAAGATCGAGATCCCGCCCGTGGACGCCCCGACGGTCGTCGATCCGACCGGCTGTGGCGACGCTTACCGCGCGGGCTTGATGGCCGGGCGGGCGCGCGGCCTTTCCTTCGAAGTCGCGGGCAGAATGGGAAGCCTGCTCGGCTCGTACCAGGTGGAAGTCGAGGGAACCCAGAATCTCGTGCTCAGCCTCGACGAATTCCGCTCCCGCTATGAGCGCGAGTTCGGTATCGGCTTTTGAGAGCGTGGATCGCGTTCGAATGGGATGGCGGCAGCCGTCCGAGCTCCGGCTGATCGCCGCCCGTGTCGACCGAGGCGGACGTCGTCGTCGTCGGTGCCGGGGTGGTTGGCCTCGCGACGGCAGCGGCGTTGGCACGCCGCGGGCGTTCGGTGATCGTCGTCGAGCGCAACACGGCGATCGCGCAGGAGGCCAGCACCCGAAACAGCGAGGTGATCCACGCCGGCATCTACTACCCGGCGGGTTCGCTCAAGGCGACGCTCTGCGTTGCGGGACGGGAGTTGCTCTACGCGCGCTGCGCGGAACGCAAGATCCCCCATCGCAAGACCGGAAAATTAATCGTCGCGGCCGAGGTGTCCGAGATCGCCACGCTGGAGGCGCTGCGCGAGCGCGGGATCGCCAACGGTGTCACGGGTCTCGAAATCATCGGGCCTGAAGAGGTCCAGCGAAGCGAACCCGACGTCCGCTGCGAAGCGGCACTCGTCTCACCCGAGACCGGGATCGTGGACGCCCACGCACTTTCCGTTTCGTTTCTCGCAGAAGCGGAGTCGTTTGGCGCAATGCTCGCGCTGTGTGTGGAAGTGGTCGCGATCGAGCGCAGCCCGGCGGGGTATCGGCTCCGTGCGCGCGATGCGAGCGGTGCGCTGAGCGAGATCGAGTGCGCGGCTGTGGTCAACGCGGCGGGGCTCGGTAGCGAAGCGGTGGCGGAGTGCGCGGGTTTCGATGTCGATGCCCGCGGTTATCGCCTGCACCTGTGCAAGGGGGATTACTTTGCGCTGGCACCGGCTTGCGGGCTGCGGGTTTCGACCCTGATCTACCCCGTCCCCTCGGATGGGGGCCTCGGAATCCACATCACGACCGATTTGGCGGGGCGGCTACGTCTGGGACCCGACACCGAATACGTCGACGCGGTTCGATACGAAGTCGACGAGAGCAAGCGAGCGACTTTTGCGCGAGCGGTTCGCCGCTATCTCCCCGCGCTGGATGACGAATCGCTGACGCCGGATTTTGCGGGCGTCCGGCCGAAGCTCGCTGGCCCCGGTGAATCCTTTCGCGATTTCGAAATCTGCGAGGAGTCGGATGCCGGCTTTCCGGCGTTCGTGAATCTGATCGGAATCGAGTCGCCGGGGCTCACCGCTTCTCCTGCGATTGCCGAACGGGTGGTCGAACTTCTAACAGGATGCTGAAAAACTCCTCCCGTCGCCCAGCACGGATCTTCGGGCCGAGTTCTGCGTTGCGAAACCTCGCCGTAGCGCCGCTATGGCTGCGTTTTTGCGCCTTGACGGCGACGTAGTCGCTAGCATCGCTGGCCTTCGGCCAGCTCGACTCAGCCCGAATCTCCGCGCCGGGCTCGGTCCGGAGTATTTCAGCAACCTGCTAACGGGTCTGTGAAATCAGATTTTCGCGAAGGCTTCGCGCGGCGGGCTTCATTCGGCGCCGGTCGCAGCATCCTTCCGCGGCGGCAGGCAGGTGACGGCGGTGGCGATGTTGTCGCCGGCTCGATGGCGCTGATGAGCGGCGAGCGTGGCGTCGGAGACTTTTCGAGCGAGTTCCAGTGGGCGCAGTTCCAGCGCGAAGTGTTCCACGCCAGCGGCACACTCGGCGACGGTGAATTCCGGGACGTCCACGCCGATCCCGGATTCGGAGATCCCGTCGGTTGCGAGGATCACGGCTTGCGTATTGGCAATCGGTTCGATTCCCACGACGCTGTTTCTGGCGAGAGCGGCCAGATCATCGGCGGGATTGCCGAGAAAACAGCGCCTTCCCTCGGAGTGGGATCCGAGATCCACGACTTCGTTCGGGCACACGCGAAAGATGTGGCTGTCTCCCACCGACGCGAACGCGAGCCGGTCCTCGCCTGGTAGCACCAGCGCCAGCGCGAGCGTGGTTCTGGAATGGCCGCGAACACCCTGCGCGACCCGCGAGACCAGTGATGTCTGGATCGCGCCGATGGTCTCCAGGACGGCCTTTGCCCACCACTCATCGGCCGTGTTTCCGTCGCGTGTCAGAAGCGTGCCGGCCCGACGCATGAGTTCGTCGAGGGTTGCTTCTGCGGCGTCGCAGCCGTTGTGACCATCTGCCACTGCCAGCAAGACACCTGCCTCGCCGAGCGCGAACGCGGCCGCGTCTTCGTTGGGGTCGGTATGCGAATAGCGCTTCTTGAAGCCGCCCTGTGAGAGTGAAATCGCGGCACTTCCCTCCGAAACCGCCGAGACGCCGCCGATGATCTGGGACTCAGAGCCGCGTAGAATCGCGATCGAGGGTGCTGCGGAATCTTCAGCGCCAGCTTCTGCCAATTCGGTTCCACCAAAATGAGACAGGCAGCCGCTCGCAATCGCGGCAGGCGGCCAGTATAACTTGCGTTGGCGCTTCGAGCGCGTTCGATTCTCGTGGCTTTGGCCGAATCGGGTCGGCTAGATTGTCGGGATCGAATCTTTCGCGGAGTTAGCGGTGACCATGGAAGCGGCGAAAGACAGTGCGCGCCTGGAGCCGATGGATCTCGTGTTCGCGCTCGGTCACGAGATCGGCAATCTGCTGGCCGCTACGCGACTGCACGCCCATTTGATCGACGCCGAGATGACCGAGGCGGAGCTTTCGGAAGTCTCCGCGACGATCGGAGAACTCTCGTCACGGATGGGTTCGTTGCTCGCCCAGATCCGGCCACTGGTGTCGCCCGTGCCTGGCGATGCGCCGCATATCGATCTCGTCGGAGTGCTCGACGGCGTGCGCTGCGGCGTCGAGGAGAGCTGCGACACCAGGGTTTCGGTCGATCTCGAATCGGCGGCCGGCCTTCCGATGGCGGCCATCGACCCCGAGCCGCTTCACCACATCCTGCTGACCTTGGTCTATCAGGCTCTGGAGGAGTCGGCGCCAACCGGAAGGGTCGCCGTTTCCGCCGTCGAACAAGCGCAGTCGATCATCTTTCGCGTCGATGGCGAGACTGAGTTCGAAGCGGACGCGGACCGTGCCCTGAGGGGCCGTACGCTCTTGTGCGCGGTTGCGGATGCGATTCTTCGGCCGCGTCGAGGCCAGATCGCATGCCATTCCCTGGGCTCGGGCAATCGCGTCGAGTTGACCGTGCCGGCGGTTCGGCCTGGGCACGCATGAGCGATCGTGGCTTCCGCCTGAGTGCAATCGAGAAGCGCGCTTACGCGGAAGACGGTTTCTTCATTCGCACGGGTGCTTTCGCTGAGGATGAGGTCGACGAGATCCGCGACGCCGTCGAATGCTGCGCGGCTCGGGCCAGCCAGGCGGCCAGCGCCGGTGGGCATACCTACCAGATCGACGGGAACGTCTACTGCGAGGCGTCGGGCGCGACGATTCAATTCGAACATCTGCCCGGTTCGAAGACGGTCCGGGTCATCGAACCCTTCCACCATCTCGACGAGCGCGTCGATCGGCTGATCGACGACCCGCGCCTGGTGGATCCCATGCGCGGCCTGTTGGGTGAAACCGAGGTCTCGCTATTCACCGACAAGCTCAACCTCAAGCGGCCCGGCGAGGGGTCGCGCTTTCGCTGGCACCAGGATTCTCCCTACTGGGCGCATTTCTTTGCCGATGTGGAGCGTTTGCCCAACGTCATGATCAGCATCGATGATGCGACGGAGGTGAATGGCTGCCTTCGGGTGATTCCGGGCAGTCACCGTGGCGGGATGTTGCCGGGCCTCGAAGGGGAAGGGCGGCTGGGGCCGCTCTTCACGGATCCCGCGTACTTCGATGAGTCGCTGCAGCTGCCGGTCACCCTGTTGGCGGGCAGCCTGCTCTTCTTCAGCCCGTCCATCGTGCACGGCTCCGGGCCGAACGATTCAACAGAGCGACGAAGAGCGTTGATATTTACCTACCAGGGTGGTGCGGGCCGCATGTTCAAGGTGGACGCGAAGCGGCTCGCGGGGCGATGAAGCCGGGGGGTCGCGAAATCGGGGGCCTCGGCGCGACGCGCTGGCCCGAATCCCATCGATTTTCGCACTCCGAGGCGTATCTCGCAGAGGCTCCCGGCTGCTAGCATCGGTGTCATGGTATTGGCGTCGCTTGATCCCGAACGGCTTCGCAAGTGGCGTTTTCGCGCGCTCGTAGTCGTCGGAATCATCGCGACGGTATTTCTACTGAAGGCCACGGTGCTGGCCCCAGAGCCCATTCCGGTAAAGACGACTGTCGTAAGTCGTGGCATCATCGATTCGACCATCACCAACTCGAAAGCGGGCACGATTCGCGCGCGCCAGCGCGCTCACCTCTCGACTGAAATCGGTGGGCGCGTTGTCGAGATCACGCATCGGGAAGGCGGTGTTGTCGCGCAGGGCGTATTGTTGCTGCTTCTAAACGACTCCACGCTGCGCGCTCAGGAGACCCAGACGGTCGAAGCGATCCGCGCTTCCGACGCCCACTATCAGGAGATGTGCATCACGCGTGACAAGGCGCGTCGCGAATACGACCGAAAGCGCAAACTTGCCGCCCAGAATATCGTGTCCGAGGACCTCCTCGACCAACTCCTACACGTGTATCAGGCCGCCCGCGCCGGCTGCGATGCCGCGGACGCCGAGCGTCAGAAGGTGCGCGCCTCGCGCGCAGGCGCCGCCGCCGATCTCGACAAGGTCAGCATCTACGCTCCTTTTTCAGGCGTGATCGCCGAGGTCAACGTCGAGGTCGGAGAGTGGGTGACACCGTCCCCGACAGGAATCATCGATCTGA
>JAFDAW010000124.1 GCA_019313605.1 Deltaproteobacteria bacterium | reverse complement strand
GGCGCCGTGCCCGTCCCGGGATTTCGCATCGGCAACATCATCGGCCCCGACGAAGTGGGGCCGCACACCTACGACAGCGGGGCGATGACACGTTCCAGCCAGGCGGGTTACAGCGGCTTCCGACACCGCGAAGGCAATGGCTTGCTCTACACCTGCCGCGGCGGGTTCATCGACACCGCCCATGTCCGAGACTACATCGACTGGACGGTCTACCTGGGGTCGACAATCGCGCGCAGCCTCAGCACGGGAACGACGATCGAGTTTCCCGATGAGGGCGGGCAACGGCGCATCGTCTCGCAGCCTGTCCCTCAGGACACCATCAATCGGCATGGCATCGCGCGCATAGCGGCCCCGATGGCCCAGTGGATCGGTTTCCAACTGTCGATCTGGCACGAGATCGCCACCTGGTATGGCTGGTCGTGGACAAAAACCTTTCCGGAAACAGCCTCCTCGTTCTCGCCCGAGGATCTCTACTCGAACGTCCTGGGCGTAAAGCTCTTCGCAGCACTTGTGCCCCGGTCTTCCGCTCGCACGGAGTACCTCTATAACAGCACCGTGGATAGCTGGCTCGAGGTGGTATTAGAACACCTGGACCCGGTGCCGAAGTCGATCGGTGTCGAAGCGATGCGCTCGGTCGACCAACACTGGTGGGACTCGAGCAGACGCCTTCCCGACAAGGAACTCACGCTGCGGCGGCACTTCGACGCCGACGATCAGGTCACACCCTGGCTGGTCCCTACGGAACGGGCTCCAGAGGCACTGCGCAAGATCTGCGGCGATGATCCCAAGCCAATCACGGTCTCGATTCCCGACGGAATCATGGGCACGAAGTTCTCGGACTGGGTGACCCTGCAAATCGAAGTCGACGACAACCTCGCCGCCCAGGCGCCCTTCACCGAGATTGGACGAAGCGTGACCCAAGCGGATTTCCCGAGAATCATCAAGGCAATTCGCGAGCAGAACCGGGCAGAGTTCGGTCCCGATGCCGACCAACCCAACTGATTGTTCGGTCTCCAATAAATGACATAGGATCCGATTCAACTCTGGGGGCTGATCCAAATGTTCCGAAGCACTTTCCTCACATGCTTGTGCGCGACATTGGCGGGTTGCGCGGGGTCCTCGGTCGATCTCAATCCCGTCTCGAACGACCAGATGACGTGTAAAGAACCTGGGCCGGGGGCGTCACTCGAGATCCGCTATCTCGGAAGCGGAGGACACCTGATCCGGCGCGGATCCACTGCGATCATGACGGCGCCATTTTTCTCCAACCCCGGCCTGTTTCGAGTTGGAGTCGGCCGCATCTCACCGGATCCCGATCGAATCGACGCAGCGGTCGAGAAGATCATCGGAAACGGCGGGCGGCTCGACGATGTTCAAGCGATCCTGGTGGGACACGCCCACTACGACCACCTGATGGACGTTCCGCACGTTTGGCGCGAGTACACGCCCAACGCGAAGATCTTTGGATCGCTCACCGCCGAGCACATTCTGCGCGGCTTCGACATTCCGAGCGATCGGATCGAGACGCTCAATTCGGGTGCCGCGAGCAACTGGGCTGCTGGACGTTGGGTTTCGGTCGGCGATGTGCGGTTCATGGCGATCCAGTCCGAGCACGCTCCCCACGCATTCGGAATCAAACTCTACGGTGGAGAAATTCGCGAGGATCTTTCCCGCCCGCCTCGCCGCGCGACGGGGTACAGAGAAGGCCAGACCTTTGCCTTCCTGATCGACTTCCTGGATCCAGATGGTTCCGTGGCCTTCCGCATCCACTATCAAGACTCGGCGAGCAACACACCGCTCGGCTACCCGCCTGCACTCGACGGCGACGACCAGCGAAGCACCGACGTCGCGATCGTATGCGCGGCGTCCTTCTCACAAGTCGAGGGATATCCCGAAGGAGTTCTGCGAGCAGTCGACCCGAGATACGTCGTTCTGGGCCACTGGGAGGACTTCTTCATCTCGCAAGAGAAGCCTCCGCGCCCCGTCCCCATGACGGACGTTGCGGAGTTTGTCACGCGTACGGAGCGCGTGTTGCCCGAAAATTCCCGGTGGGTGCTTCCCAAGCCTCACGCGGTGCTTCGAATCGAGCAATGCGCCGAATGAACACCCGCTTCACCAATGCTGACGCCTTCAACTCGTGCGAAATTGCAGAATCGCGTAGACTTCGAAACCTCAGAGGACCCCGCCCCCGTGGTCGTTTGACCACAAGTAAACGGCAGGCCGGAAACATTGAAACCGATGGAACCCGACTGGAGGAATCGCAAATGACGACGAACGAATACGCGCGGCGCACGACCACACCGCTCACTTGGATATTGATTTCGGGCCTGATCGCCATCGGTATGGGCTGTGCGAGCGCGGGTGTAACACCGATGGCCGGAAGCACCGACCCGGGAATGTTGCCGCGACCGGGCGTGCTCTACGTCTACGATTTCGCGGTGGGTCCCGAGGACGTGATGGTCGATTCGCTCGGAGCGGAATTCATGAGCGAAGGGGAAAAACTGACCAAGGAGGAGAAAACCGCGTACGCGACTGCAGAAGCCTTCTCCGTGGCACTCGTCGGAGAGCTCCGAAAGGAAGGCATCAACGCGCAGCGCATCAATCGAGGGGCCGTACCCGCATTGCACTCGATCGTCCTCAAGGGCCAGTTCGTCACGATCGACACGGGAAGCCGCTTCAAGCGAATGGTGATCGGGTTTGGTGCGGGCAGCAGTGAACTCCGGGCGCGCGTGCAGGCCTACCAGGCCACCGCGCGCGGACTCCATCGCCTTGTGGAAGCCGAGGCAGTTGCAAAGGGCTCGAAGATGCCCGGCATGGCGGTCCCCGTGGCCGGAGGAGCGGCCATGGGCTCAGTCGCGACATCCGCTGTGATCAGCGGCGGGATGAATATCGCCAAAGAAACCAAAGGCGCCATGAACCCCGACGCGCAACGGATGGCCAAGAAGATCGCCGCGCGCGCGAAGGCCTTCTACGTGCGTCAGGGCTGGCTCTGACAGATACGCGAGAACCGGTCTGACACCGGCACCGGGCTTCACCCGGGCGGAACACACACACGACCATACACCGACGGGAGCCATTGAACGTGCCGGACCGCAAACCTCTCACGCAACACGGCTTCCTCGAACTGCCGGTCACCCGCGACCTCTCGGAGACCCGCGTCGACATTGCCATCCTCGGCGTGCCCTACGACCTCGCAACGACCGGGCGATCGGGCACCCGAGAGGGGCCACTCGGCGTGCGCCGGGCTTCGTGGCAAATTAGTTGGGAGGCGCGCCGCTGGCCGTGGCGGTTCGCACTCGGCGATCGATTGGGCGTGATCGATTACGGCGATGTGATCTTCGATCCGGGCAACCACCAGCAGATGGTCGACGTGCTCCAGCACGACGCTCGAACGCTGCTCGAAGCGGGCAAGACGATTCTCTCCCTGGGCGGGGACCACTACATCTCGCTCCCGCTGTTGCGCGAGCACTTCAGAGCGCACGGCCCGATCTCGCTGGTCCACTTCGACGCCCACTCCGACACCGAGCCGATCGAGGGCACCTTCAATCACGGCAGCATGTTTCGAGAGGCGCTGCAGGAAGGTCTGCTCGACCCTGCCCGCTGCGTGCAGATCGGCATCCGCACCGAGTACGAGTACGAGGACCACCCGTTCAAGGTGCTCGACGCTGCGTGGGTCAATCTTCATTCGGCGCGAGAGACCGGCGAGGTGATTCGCCGTGCCATTGGAGAGACACCCACATACGTCACGTTCGATATCGACTGCCTCGACCCCGCGTTTGCACCGGGAACCGGGACGCCCGTCCCGGGGGGAATCTCGACGGAGCGCGCGCTCGAGATCCTCCGGGAACTCGTAGGATGCAACTTGATCGGAATGGATGTGGTCGAAGTGGCGCCCGCCTACGATCACGCAGAGCTCGCGGCACTCGCCGCCGCGACGATCGCGCTCGAGCTGCTCTACGTCAAAGCCGCTACGCCCGCGGATCTGGCTGCGGCGCGTGGGACCGGCAACTCCTAGGCAAGTCGCGCCACTCTATTTTTCCGAACCGCAATCGAATTGTTCGACCGGCATCGATCAAATTGGCCACCTATCAATTGGGAATCCATGTAGGCTATCGGGTTCGGATTGCACCTGACCGATGAATGCAATCGGCGCGATCCGTTGAAGGGGAGAGCTGGAGCGAATGATCCACCGGCCTATCAGTCGTTACGCCGCGCTGGCAGTTTCGATCGTGGCACTTCTGACCACGGCGGCAGCTACCGCGCAATCGATCGGCAACTCTCGCGCGCGAGTCGGCCCGAGGCTCGCAGAAGAGCTGCGACACCCGATCCCCAATGAAGGGATCGCGATTCGCGTCACCCTGAAACGCGACGACCTCGATCCTCCGGGCTTCGCGCGCCGCGCATCGGTCCGCGCGCGACAGGATCGCACCCTCAGAGCGCTGCCGGCCGGAAGCTTCCAGATGAAGTATCGCTTCGAATCGGTCAGCGGATTTGCGGGCCGTGCGCGGGCCCACGCGATCGACGCCCTGCTCCGACACCCGGAAGTCGCCGCGATCCACCTCGACTACGAGGTCCGCGGAACCCTTGCTCAGGGTGTTTCGCTGATCGGTGCGGACTCAGCTCACGCCTCGGGCCTCACGGGTGCTGGGGTGACCGTCGCGGTGCTCGATAGCGGGATCGACACGAATCACCCCGATCTCATCGACGACATCGTCGCCGAACAGTGCTTTTGCAACAATCATCCATCTCCGAACCAGGGTTGTTGCCCGGCAGGAGGCATGCAGCAAAGCGGACCGGGCAGCGCAGAGGACGACAACGGTCACGGCACGCAAACGGCCGGCATCATTACCTCCGGGGGCGTCGTCGCGGCGCCCGGAGTTGCACCCGATGCGGGCATCGTCGCAATCAAGGTCTTGAGCGCCACGGGCTCCGGCTTCAGCTCGAGCATCGATGTGGCCTTCGACTGGCTGGTCACCAACCACCGGGCGCTCGGGGTTCGCGTGGTCAACGTGAGCCTCGGTGACGGTGGCGAGTACAACAACCCGCTCGCATCGCCCTGCTCCGGAACACCCAGCGCCAATGCGATCTCCCTGCTACACGCGGCCGGTGTGGCGGTGTTCGCCGCTTCGGGAAACGATGGACACGACGACGGCATCTCGGAGCCCGCCTGCGTTCCCGAAGCCATCTCGGTGGGCGGCGTCTACGACGCTTCGGTGGGCGGGATCAGTTGGTGCGGAAACAGCTCCTGCTCTGAGACGCTGTGCACCGATTCCACGGGACCCGACGTATTTGTCTGCCACTCCAACAGCGACGAAATCCTCGACCTGCTCGCGCCCAATTGGCGAACGACCAGCCCAGCGATGGGCGGTGGAGTCGCTCACTTCGGTGGAACGTCTGCGTCGAGTCCCTACGCGGCCGGGCAAGCCGCTCTGTTGCTCGAGGATCAACCGGGCCTCCAACCGGAAGACATTCGAAGCCTGCTCGAGGAGAATGGCCCGCTCGTCACGAACCCGGACAACGGCCTTGCCTTCCCGCGATCGGATGTGGGTGCCGCTCTCGGCTTGCCCGAGCCGAGCGGAACGCTGCTGCTCTTTTCGGGTGCGGCGTTTCTCGCCGTCCTCGGCCGCAGGCGCTACGCGCGATAGGTGATTCGTAGTACCAGGCGAGCGGATCACACTCGACGAATTCGTAAATTCGTAAATTCGTAAATTCAAGGCTAGGCGCATCAGCGCAGAAAGACCTTCGTGCGCTGGGAAGAAGCTATGCTCGCTCTCCTTGCGGATCTGGGAGTGGAAATGAGCAATCGCTTCGACGCCCTTCGGCGAGAGATGCAGCGGCAGATCGACGAGGGCATCCGCCCGTCGATCCAGGTTGCCATCGACTGGCGGGGCGAATTGGTTTTCGACGAGGCGGTCGGAAAGGATGCGACTCCCGATTCCAACTATCTGCTCTGGAGTTCCACCAAACCGATCATCGCCGTCGCACTTCTGCAAATCATCGATGAGGGCGGCGCGAAGCTGCGAGACCGCGTTCGCAATTATATTCCCGAATTTGGAGTTCGCGGGAAGGAGGCCTGTACGATAGGGCACCTTCTCTCTCACCGCGGAGGCTTCCCGGATTCGGGCAAGCGCATGACCACCCTTGGCGTTTTCTCCCGCAACTGGGACGATGCACTGGCCGCCGTCTGCGAAATGGAAGCCCAGTGGGAGCCCGGCAAGGACCGCGGCTACCACCCCTCATCGAGTTGGTTCATCGTGGGAGAATTGATTCAGCGCCTGCGCGACCGGCCGCTTTGGGAGACATTGCGCGAGAAGGTGCTCGACCCGGCCGGCATTGCGGCTGACGGATTTTCGCTCGGAAATCCCGAGGTCCTGAGTCAACCCGCGATGCAGGTGTTCACGCGCGAGGAAAGAGGCGCTCCCGACAGCGCCGATTGGTGGAACGAACCGATCACCCATCGAGCGGTGATTCCGGGCGGCAACGGCGTATCGCGTGCCAACCAGATGACTCGCTTCTATCGCGCGATGTTGAACGAGGGCGAGGGAAGCGATGGCCGGTTGCTCTCGCCGGAAATGACTCGGATCGCCACCTTCTCCCACTCGGTCGGAACGATCGACAGGACCTTTCTCATCGATGTTCCCTGGGGCCTGGGCTTTCGGCTCAAGCACGCGATCCCATCGATGGACGACTTCGGAAATACCGCGACCCCCGGCACTTTTGGTCACGGTGGGCACTTCCTGGTGAATACCGCCTGGGGCGATCCCGGCAAGGATCTCGCCGTCTGCATCCTGTCGAATGGATTGACCGCGCCGCGCACCGGAACGAAGGCCGTCAATGCGCTGTCGCAAGCGATCCACGACGCCGTGGATGTATCGAACTAACGCACGGCCTCGGCGAGCCGATCGATCGCCTCGCCGAGTGCAGCTTCGAATCCAGTCTCCCAGGATTCGCACTCTGGAAACAAGATGGCTCGTGAGGAATTGACGATTCCGCCCTCGCGCCCGCCGCTACCCGCGCGAAATGCGCGAACCGCCTGCTCGGCATCAGCGCCCTGGGCACCAAAGCCCGGCACGAGAAAGAGCGCCTCGGGGAGGATCTGACGCACCCGCTCGGCCTGCTCGTCAAAGTTTGCGCCGACGACGACGCCGAGCGAGGACCAACCGGTATCCGGCCCGACAAGACTCCGGCAATCCTCCGTGAGCATTTCGGCAACGGCCTCGAAGACGGTTGCGGCTTCGAGCGATCGATCCTGAAGATCGCCGGAGCCGGGATTGCTGGTCTTGACCAGAACGAAGACGCCTCGACCGTGGGCGCTGCAGCGATCGATGAAGGGAGTCAGGGTGTCGCGACCCATGTAGGGATTGACGGTGATCGCGTCTGCGCCGAGACCTGCGCCGGGTTCGAGGTAGGCGCGCGCATAGCCTTCCGCGGTCGATCCGATATCACCGCGCTTGGCGTCGAGAATGACCAACAGATCGTTGGCGCGACAGCGGTCGAGGAGAACCTCGAGAACCTGGATGCCGCGCCATCCCAGTTGTTCGAACAGCGCGATCTGGGGTTTGACGACGGCGACCCGCTTTTCGAGCCGATCGATGACTTCGAGGCAGAAGGCTTGCACGACCTCGGGGGTCGCGGGGTCATCGGCGCGCATCGTGCTTTTTTGAAACGACTCGGGAATCAGATCGAGATGTGGATCGAGCCCGACACAGAGTGGATGCCCGAGATCGCGAACCCGCCCGATGAGTTCATCTGCAAAATGCACGGCCCGAGGATACTGCAATTGGCTGCGAACTGAACTTCCCTACGAGCCGAGTTTGGGCACCTGGAAGAGTGCCCCAACTAGGAAGCAGGCCATTGCCATCTTGGAAGGGGTGCATCTCGAGAAAGACCGATCCATCCGACGATCGGGTCGAGCCGCGCTGGATCGTCTACGGGGCCAACGTTCATCTGCGCGGCGGATCAGGTTAAACCGTTGCTCCATCTCCCGACGATCCAGGGGCTGCGCATAGCAGCGACCCGTAGCGACCGCGCCACACACCCGCGCGCTCTATATCTACTTGACATCAGTGGCGTTTTCGTGCTTCTTGTGAGAGCGGATACTCAGCCCGGCGCTGGCCGAACCCTCTCGCCTGGAGTCACCCAGCCATGTTATGCAAAGACCACTTACGCCTATATCTGCTAGTGGGATGCGCGCTGCTCTTTGCCTTGAACTGCGCCACCGAAACCGAGAAACCGGTGCGGACGAGCGACGCCGAGCGACGAGATCTAGATTCGCGAGAGGGTAAGCGCGATGGCCCGGGAGGAGAGAGGAAGAAGCAGTGGAGCGGCCTCTCCTACGCCTCGCAGACCTACGTACAGCTGACCCCTCATGCCTCGCTGGCGACGAGCGGCTTTGATTCAGAGCGCGTGTGGGGCGGTGGCGATGATTGGGAGCCGGCCGTCGCGGCGGACCCGGGTGCTCCCTATGTCTATCAGATGACCACGCGATACACGACCAGTCCTGCCGAACTCATCTTTCGACGGTCGGTGGACGGGGGCACCACCTGGGAGGCCGACCAGGTCTTCGAGCCCAACTCCGGTGATCCGTTGGTCGAAGTGGCGGACGACGGCACGGTCTACACGCTGGGAATCGTCGGAAACCAGTGGGACTTACTGCTAAAGCGTTCGTTCGATCACGGTCTCACTTGGGATGATCCTCCGATCGACATCATCAGATCACCAACAACGGGCGGCAATGGTTTACCTCCGCGGGCGCCATCGCCCCCAATGGCGACGTCTATTTCGCAGCGGCCGACTACACCTCTAACTACACCGGCCTGACTTACATCAACGTCTTGCGATCGACCGACGACGGGGCGAGCTGGACGACGACCCTTCTCGACTCTTCGACCGAGGCGCCGGACTGCCCGACGGTCGACGGCTGTTACTTCAACTTCTTGGGGCCCGAGATCGGCCTCGCAATCGATGTGAACGGGCTGGTCATGATCTCCTACAACGCAGGCGATATCGCGCTCCAACCACATCGATTGTGGGCGCGCACCTCATCGGATGGTGTCGTCTGGAGCAACCGCACGGAAATCTCGAGTGGGATCGCTGGCGTCAACAATTCATTCCCCGCAATGGTGGCATCGCGCACGGTTCCCGGTGACTTTCGCGTCGTCTGGCAGGACGATCGCGAGGGCTACATGGGCGCGTGGAACACCTGGATGGTCAACACGCTCGATGGCGGTGCCAGCTGGAGCGAATCGGAGCTGTTGTCGGATCTAGACGCGGGAGCGCCCTACAAGGGCCCGTTGGGATACGACTTCGTGTACGGCGATTACTTCGAGATCGCGATCGATGGCAACGACGTCAACCACATCATCTGGGGTGCGGGGACGCACTATATCGGCCCGGGCGGTAGCTGGTACACGCGCGGCATTCCGGTGCCCGAGCCCGCGGCAGTCTACCAGCTCCTCGCGGGAGCCACGCTGCTGGCGGCACTCGCGCGTCGACGGTCGGCTGGATCTCGCCCTGGGTAACCGCTCTGCAACGGAACCAGCGACCTCGAAAGACCTTGGAGTTCCGTTGCCCTGAAGACAAGCTAAGAGAGCTTGTTGCGTTGACCGCCTGAACTCGAGCCTCGTATCGGACGTTGGCGAAGACCCCGCTTCAATTCCTGATCCGCCGATACAATGACCGGCTCCTCCGAACTTCGCGGCGCAGATCCAGGGATTGAAGCCCGATCCCGGCTAACGTCGTTTTCAACATCGACGAAAGCCGATAACTTGCCTTTTGACAGATGCCTGAATCCGGGTTGGGAGCGATTTTGTTTCCGCAGGTGTACGGGATGGAGCGGTGCAGAGCTGAATGTGGAGCAGCCATTCGCGGATATAACCGGATTGCTCGGAGCGAGGCGCAGAGTCGTGCATCGCGTGGCCTGCCTCATGTCCTGCGCGGTCTGGGTCGGCTATGCGGGGCACCTCTCAGCCGAACCGAACCCAGCGCCAATAGAATCTGCTCCCTCAACGCAAACCGATGATCGGCCCATCGAAATCATTCAGGTTACGGGAACGAGGGTCGAGTCGGAACTTGCGGATGTGTCGGTTCCCGCTCAGGTGATCGACGGCCAGGCGCTGTCTGAACGTTCTCCTGAAGTGCTGACGGATGCCTTGCGAGAGACGCCGAACGTCCACATTCAGGCCACGACCGTCGGACAGGGTTCGCCCTATATCCGGGGGTTGACGGGATCTGCTGTTCTCAATCTTGTGGACGGTATGCGCCTCAACCACGCCATCTACCGCTCGTCGCCCAATCCCTACCTGGCTCTGGTGGGCTCTCACATGGCTCAGCGCATCGAGATTGTGCGGGGGCCCGCATCGGTCCTCTATGGAAGCGATGCGATGGGAGGCGTGATCCAGGTCCTGACGCGTAAACCCGAATTCGACTCGGAGGACTGGAAGGCACGTGGCGGACTCGATGCGCGCTTTGGCTCGGCAGACCTTTCGCGATCCGTGTACGCGAATCTGGCCGCTGGCCGAAAAGATTTTGGGATCGGTGCCGGGTTCTCGTATCTGGCTACGGAGGATCTGCGCGGAGGAGGAAACACCGGGCGGCAGCGTCCCAGCGACTACACGATGATCGGCGGGGATGCGAGTGTGCTTTGGGAGCCAGCTCCCGACCATCGAACGACACTCGATTTCCAGATGCAGCGGCAGCCCGAAACACCGCGCTACGACGAGCTCGTGGCCGGATTCGGACAGACCGAGCCTTCCTCCGACCTCTGGGACTACGAGCCGCTGGAGCGGATTTTTGGCCACCTGCAGCACCGTATGAAAGAAGTGGTGCCGGGCTTCATTGATTCGCTGAGCTTCGACGCTGCATTTCAGCAAATTCGAGACGATCGGCGGACGCGCGCTCATGAGAGCGCGATCGAAAACAGGGAGCGAAACCGCAGCCGACTGCTCGGCTTTGCGGGACACGGCGTTAGTCATCCAAAACCCTGGCTCTCGCTCTCCTGGGGCGTCGAATCTTATTTCGACACGGTTTCCAGTGAGCGCGAGGAGACCGATCTTGCGGGCGGTTTGTCGAGCAGCGTTGCCAGTCGCTTTCCCGATGACTCCCAGATGAATTCGTATGGGGCCTACGCGAACGCGCAGATGCAGCTCGGGGAGCGCTTCGAGATCAACGCGGGCATCCGATACTCGCACGTAGACACGAAGATCAAAGCAACTAACGCAACGTCAGCTACGGAAATTCACCTCGATGATGTAACCGGTTCCCTGGGTGCACTATGGAGTCTGGGATCGGGCGTGCGGCTGGTAACGAACTTGAGCCGGGGGTTTCGCGCGCCGAACGTATTCGACCTCGGGACGCTGGGGGCCCGCCCGGGCAATCGCTTCAACATCCCGAGTCGAGATCTCGATGCAGAGGTGATCTATACGATCGACCTTGGCCTCAAGATTCTTCGACCGCGATTTCGGGGCGAAATCTTCGGTTTCGGATCCATTTATCGCGACAAGATCGATTCTGTCTTTACAGGAAGCATCACCCCAGATGGGCGCGACGTGGTGCAGAGCGCCAATCTGAATCGCGTGTGGCTTTCGGGCGCGGAGGCGCGGGTCGAGGTCGACGTCCGCGACGATCTCCAGCTCAGGGGCCACGTGTTCTGGACCTGGGGCGAGGAAGATGGCGCGAACGGCTACGAGCAACCTGCGGATCGGGTCCCCCCGGTACAGGGGCTCGTCGGCCTGCGATGGGCGCCGTGGGAGTCGCTGTGGGTGGAGGCTTTTACGCGCTTCGCTGGCCCGCAGAACCGATTGAGTGACCGCGATATCCGCGATCCGCGCATCGACCCGGGCGGGACACCCGGTTGGGCGACGGGAAACCTACGCGCGGGATTGGCTGTCGGCGAGCACTGGAGCGGCACTGTCGCCGTCGAGAATTTCACGGACGCTTCCTATCGCGAACATGGTTCCGGCATTCAAGCGCCCGGCGTAGGCGTAATCGCAACGCTGCAAGTTCGTTATTAGGCACGCGACGACGAGATCTTCAGATTCGTTTGCCCGTTTGGACGGGTTTGCGGTCTGTTCGACAGAATGC
>JAFDAW010000123.1 GCA_019313605.1 Deltaproteobacteria bacterium | reverse complement strand
CTACGGCCACACCGACCGCAACGCCTTCGGCTACACCGACAGCGACGCCTACGGCCACGCCGACCGGGACGCCTTCGGCCACGCCGACTGCGACGCCTACGGCCACGCCGACCGCAACGCCTTCGGCTACACCAACGGCCACGCCGAGCGCAACGCCTTCGGCTACACCGACCGCGACGCCTACGGCCACGCCGACCGCGACACCTTCGGCTACGCCGACCGCGACGCCTACGGCCACGCCCACGCCGACGGCTACTCCAACGCCGACGGCCACACCGACTGCGGCACCGACGTGTGAAGATCTGAATCCTGCGATCCAGATCGTTACGAGCGGGAAGAGCAATAGCCCGACCAACAACGCGAAGGTCAGTCACATGATCTTTGGGAATATCATTGATCCGGGTTCGCTCAAGGATTCGGCCCATCGCATCCCGGTCTGTGCAGGTACGGAGGTCACGATCGTGGTGACGGATACGACCGGCACTCCGATCAACACGAGTGGTGGCAACCTCTCGTGCGATTCGGCGGGTTGCTCCGGCATGGTCAATGCTACGGAGAAGTACACGTCAGTCTCCTCCGACGGCAAAGACACCGACCGAATGACCCTCCTTGCGAAATAGAGAAGAGGGTTAGAGTTGAGGAGCGCGGGCGGCAGAGCTTATGCTGCCCGCGCTTGTCGGATTGTTGGTGGGCCGCCGGGTTCTCGGCGTTTGCGAACTTGCTCTGCCAAAACAACTAGAGAGCGGGAAAGCGCTCCAGATCAGAGCGGCGCGGGCCGCGACACAGTTCGCAGCTCGGTGTGGGTTTCGATTCGTAGCGACGATCACGCGGAGGTCGATTTCCCGTCCTGATACCGCGATCCCCGGTACGCGGCAGGAAAAGCGTGAGGTCACCTTGAGGCGAGGCGTTTTCACCACTAATCGAGCCAGCCTGCCGAAATGATTTAATTGGATACCCTTGTAAACGCAGCTTGTTTTCCCTGAATCCTGTGGTTAGGATCTGCTGCAAGTATGGGCGGCTCCCCATGGGATTGCGCTCAATCGGCTTTAGATAACAGTCAACCATATCAATGAGGGGTGAATTCCATGCGTTTTTTCAAATCTTTCCGGAAAGTTCCGTCCGCGCTGCTGGCGACGGCGGCTCTGGTCCTGATCACGGGCTTGGCGGGTGCTGTCTTCAATGAGGACGTAGGCATCGATCCGGACTCGCCGAATTACAACGGTTCGGCAGGCTGGGTTGATGGTTCGGGAGAAGACTATTCGACCGGCGTCTATCTCATGTGCAACGACGACGACAACGCCTTCGAGATCGGGTGCGACAGCTGGCACCCGGACAATGTCACCATGTCGACGAAACAGGGCAAGGTGGACCAGAAGAAGACAAACAACAACGCCTACGCCTATATGAGCGTCGGCGAGATGGGCGGCATCGTCGAGGAGCAAGAATTCGAGCTCAACTGCAAGAAGGTGCAGATCAAGGGCAAGTCGAACGACGACAAGGAGACGGTCGAATCCAAGTGCACGCTCACGAAATGTGAAATCCCGGGTGGTCTCACACTTGATCAGATCGCCTCGGCCGAGCAGTGCATCGAAGATGCCGAAGATGCCGAAAACATCGGAAAGAAGGTGTCGACCCTGAAGCTGGACAACCAGAACCTGCTCAAGGGCAACATCTGGTCGAAGGGCGTCTGGGACTGAGATCCCGATCGGAGCACGAACATTCGCGGGGCGTCCGGGTCGACCGGGCGCCCCGTGTCTTTTATGGATCCCGCGTGGGGCTCCGAAAGCGGTCGGCGCGGGTGCGTCGCGGCTGCGCCGGGGTCCCGGGAGAATGGCGATGCGAAGGGTGAGACGCGAAGTGGTGAAGACTCTTGCGACGGGTGCCGGACTCGTCTGGCTCGCCACGGTTGGACTTCTGCTGGGCTGCTCAGGCGACGAGTCTCTGGCGCCGAAAGCGGAGCCGGGGGTCGAGAGTGCGGCAGAGACAGCTGTGGCGGAGCCGCGCGCGCGACGCGCTGAGCCGCCCTCCCTTGCGCTGCCCGCGCCCGGCTCGGTCCTGGTGTCGCTGTCGGAATGGGGCGTCACGGTCCGCGCGAACCAGGTCTCGCGCCGGATGGTCCTGGCAGAGCTCGAGCGCAGCACCGGCTTCCTTCTCAAGTTCGCCCCGGGAATCCGGCTCGAGGAACTCGTGACCATCGACACCGTCGACGCTTTGCTGGAAGAAGTGCTCGGGAATCTGCTCGAGGGGGGGCCCTATGCGCTCTACTTCGGCGTGGCAGCGTCAGGCGAACGCGTGCTCGAGCAGGTCGCCGTGGGCGACTTCTCGGCCACCGACGTCGCGGCGCCCGACCTGGCCGCCAAGGCCCCGGCCAAATCGGATTGGATTTCAAGCCGGGCTCGCGAGCGAGCCTCCCGGAACATCGAGCGCGACCCGATCGCCCAGGCCGAGCGGCTCGAGCGGCTCGAGCGGCGTCGGGAAGAGAACTTCAGCCAGCTCGACGACGACGATCCGGCCATCCGTGCCGATGCGGCCGAAGGCCTGCGGGCCGACGATGAGACCATCCCCGCCCTGACCGATCTCGCGCTGAACGACCCCGACGCGGGCGTCCGCAAGGCCGCCTTGTCGGCGCTGAGCGATGCCCCGCAGGAGGACACCGCAGCGCGGGGTGCTTTGCTGCGCGCCCTGAGCGACCCGGACCCGCAGGTGGTGCTCGCCGCGCTCGACTCCATCGAGTGGATCGGGGATGCCTCGATGGGATCCGAGATCACGCCCCTGCTCCAGCACTCAAACGCCGAGGTGCGCGAGGCCGCGGCGGTCACCCTCAGCTTTATCGGGTATTAGGCTCACCCCTCCGAGATCGCCAGGATCCTCCGCTAAGCGGGCTCCAAGGTGATGAAGGCACTGCGGCCTGCGATCCAGTGAAACGCGACGCGTCTCACTGCGGCTCCGAGTCGATCAGAATCCAGTCGTTATGCCCAAACGCCCGATACGCTGGATCGATCTGGCAGAAGCGATCGATCTCGATGACGCGTTGCCAGTCGGCCTGCCCCACGCGACGCGTGCGAACGAGTACACCGATGTCCACGAAATCGGGGTCGGCGCGGTTGGAGCGACAGATGTGGCGCGCCATGCTCCAGAACACGATGGGATCACAATGAACCCGCTCGGAGAGGTTGCGCGCCTGCAGGGGGGCGAGCGCCTGCTGCCCGCCTGCGGTGGTTTTCAAGGCGACGGCCTGGCACTCGATCGGCGCGTCGAACATGTGCAGCGCAAAAAAGCGCCCCTCGCCGGTAATCGCCGAGTCTCCCGGGTAAGCGTAGGGAAGGAACTGGATGCTGAAGAACCCGCCCAGCAACACGCCGAGCGCAACGCGCCGGCCGCGCGTGAGCGACGGTGTGCCGGGCTTCTCTCGTTGCAGCGGTGGCTGGATGTAGCGCTCGAGCACGAAGATGCTCAGGATGCACGCCATCAGTAACGGGTAATAGAAGCCGACGATACCCCAGGAGATCAGGTGGAACATCGCCAGTTGCGCGAGCGTCGCCCAGAACCACCAAGCGCGGCTCGAGAGCAAGGCGAAAATCAAGAGCAGTTCGAGGACCACCACGTAGATACAGGCCGCGGAGATGAGCGAATCGGGAATCAGCAGGAGAGACTCGCCGTAGAGAGCCGCGCCCGAGATCCACTCTGGGTTGAGTTTGATGATGCCCGCCCAGAAATAGAACAGCACGACGAGGTAACGGATGGCCATGCGCTTTCCGGGTACGAACAGGAACGCGAACATCGACCAGTAGAGCATGTAGTGTTGGTTGAGCCGCAGCCGGTAGTCCTGGAAGAGAAAGAAGCCGCGATAGAAGAGCAGCGCGAAGAGAATCCAGTAACCGAGCCACGCGAAACGCGGGCTGGCAAACGCCACGACGGCGACCAGGGAGGCCGCCAGGTAGCCCCAGAGCAGCCCGCTGAGTGCGCTCTCGGAGAGCCCCCGAACCAGATGGCAGTCGTTGAAGAACGGCCAGCAAATCGGAACCGCGTCGGGGGCGAGAATCTCCACCACCGGTAGCGTGAACTGCCAGAACGCAAACGTCAGCACATTCGCGAGGGCGAGCGCCAAGCCGAAGAGCTGCAACGCCCGGTCGCGTTCGATTTCCTCGATCTGCCGTTGGATCCATCCCATGCCGTGGCAATCGATAGGCGCGCGGCGCGCCGATGTCCAGCGTTTACCCAAGAAACGGCCTGATCTCTCGGCGTGAGCGTTATTTCAAGTGATGCCGTGCCGCTTCATCTACTTGTAGAGGCCCTCGTTGTCGGGTAATTCCAGCGGCAGGCTGGTGGCAACATTCCGGCAAGTTAGGCGAAGCCGGTTTCCGTTGGGAACCGGGGCCAATCGGGTCTTGAAGAAGGGCTGCGACCGGTCGCTCAGCTGCGTGGCACAGGCCAGCGACGGTCGCTTAATGATCCAAGGTTGATGCGTGAAGACTACGACTTCGATTGGAACGCGCTGGGCGACGCAGCCACAGCGCGTCGCTCGGCACCTCGCTCCCAGCGGAATTCCCCGTCTGAAGCAACTACCCACTGACGATCAACTTCAAGTGTCAGAGGAAGAAGGAGGAGAGTCCCCAGCCGATCCCGCCTCGCGTGTGGTCGCGGCCTTGATCAGATTCTCAATAAACGAGGTTCCAGTCCCCGCCTCGCGTGTGGGTGCGGCCTTGTTCACATACTCAACAAAGGGAGCGGGGTATATGTGCTCACCAACGCCTCGCCAAACATCCATCGCACGCGGTGACGACAGCAGGAATTTCATGTCCATGTCGTCCGACGTGGCGAATTCTCCCATCAAGCCCAGCTCTCGCTGCACCCACTCGGAATAGAAAAGGCCCCAGTTGGCTGAATAATGATGGACCAGCCTGAGTTCGTCCTCTGCTTCCAGGGCTTCGCCCGCCAGGGCCTTCGCTTGAATCGCTGGAAGATGCGAAGAATCACGAATAGAGCTGAGCCAAGCAATTCTCGTTGCGCGGTTGGCTTGCACAGCTGCAAGTTTGGACGACCTACCCGCCTCCCGAACCTGAATCGCCAGGTACAAGAGAGTCGCAACCACCGCGACCGCACCCACAAACTCACCCACGTTGCCCAGTACCTGTGAGATTTCCATCAGTGTCATGATTTCCTCCAAACCGTTCTCGGGAGAAGGCTACCGCCGTATTGTTCAAATAGTTAGTCGAGCGGAAACGAGAGCAGTGTAAGCTGTCAGCCGAGTTTGGAGCCATTGGGGGGGGCGATGATCTAAGAGAGGGTTCCGGCCTCCGAAAGGAGAAGGGAACTCAGTCGCTATGATATTGAATCCCGAATCGGGTAGGTTTGAGTCCCGTCACTACCCCCCGGAATTTTTCCCAGCTGAGCATTGCATCTAGCTGTACAAGCCTTCTCACGTAATTCCGTGCCGTTTCATTTTTTTGTAGAGGCCTTCCCGAGTGATCCCGAGCAGCCGCGCGGTTGTGGCGCGCCGGCCGCTGTTGGCTTCGAGTGCGTGGCGGATCAACCAGGCCTCTACTCGCGCGAGCGTCTCGCGTAGCGAATCGCCCGGCTGTACGACGGCCTGTACGGGTTCGAGTACCTCGAGCAAGCGCGTGGAGAACTGCGCGGGAGTGAGTTCATCGTCGGAGCCCGAAACGGCAAGGGCTCGCTGGATTTCATTTTCGAGTTCGCGCACATTTCCCGGCCAGCCGTAGCTCTGCAACAGGTGGCGAGAGTCACCGGATAGGAGCGCGCCGGGCCGCCCGTCGAGCTTCCCGTAACGGGAGAGGAAATGGTTGGCAAGAGGCAGGATGTCGGCAGGTCGCTCCCGTAGCGGCGGCACGTGGATCGGAAACACCGCGAGCCTGTAATAGAGGTCGGGTCTGAACTGCGCGTCACTCGCCTCGCGGCGCAGGTTTCGATTCGTTGCAGCGACGACGCGGACATTGATCTTGCGCGTTCGAGAGCTGCCGATCGGACGCACCTCTCTCTCTTGCAATACGCGCAGCAGCTTTGCCTGAAAAGGGCGGGTGGTCTCTCCGATCTCGTCGAGGAAGAGAGTCCCGCCATTGGCCGCTTCGAACAGGCCCGATTTGTCGCGATCCGCGCCTGTGAATGCGCCTCTTTGGTGGCCGAACAGTTCGCTCTCGAGCAGAGATTCGGGAAACGCCGCGCAGTTGACGGCGACGAAAGGGGCCTCTCGAATCGAACTCTTCTCGTGGATTTCTCGCGCGAGCAATTCTTTTCCGGTTCCCGTCTCGCCGGTGATGAGCACGGTTACGCGAGACCTGCTGGCGTGCTCGATCAAGGCGAGGACCTCTGCGATCTGTGGGCTGGTGCCGACGATCTTGGTGCTGGGCTGACGCTGCGAGCCCTCAACCCTCACCGCCACGGAGGGCTTCGCGGATCGATCGATTTTCGCCATGCCCTGAAATAGCGCTCGCTTCAGCGCTCGGGCGGTCGGATCTGCTCCGCAGCAGAAGACATCCGCTGCGCCGCGTTCCCGAAACTCGCGCAGCGGGAGGTCTCCCGCGGATTCGAGTTGCAAGAAAATCGGCGGGAGAGGGCGCCGGTGGGAGAGAGCCTCCAAGGCCTCGAATGCTTGTTTCGAATCCTCGCACGCGAGCAGCAACGCATCGAAATCTCCGAGCGGGAGTGCGCGTGCTCCCGCGACGTCGCGTTCCCAGACGAGTTCGAGCGTCGGGCAGTCGGCCGCCAACGCTACAGCCAGTCGCTCGTCGCCAATCCAGACAATTGATCGAATCGAATCCATCGTGCCTCCGTCTCCCCCGGCGCGCCGTATGAGCAATTCGCGTGCCAGTGATGGAGAGCGCACGCGTTCACACAGCGGTTGCCGGAGCGGCTCGGCCGGTGGAAATCGGCCGATTCCACCGGCGGCAAGCGATCTGCAATCTCGCGGTTGGACTGGCGAAGAACGACCCTGAGGGAAAGGAGGTCCAAGAGGAGAATCCGAGCAAGCGGGTGGCGAGATCGATGCACGCCTCTTTGGCGAAAAGCTGGTTGAGCTCCTTGGGGGAGCCGGACGTCGAAGACTACTTCCAACTCGTGGACTTCTGGGTGGACGGGCTCCTGGTCTCCTCGGGGCGGAAAGGACTCCTCGAAGCCGGATCCGTGAATGGAGGGTCAGGGTGAGCGGCGGTCTCGGTTTCTTCGCCCCTCAGATCGCGCTGTTGGGAATCGCCTGGCTTCTTGGGATGCTTGGTTATGCCGGCTCCTGCGTGATTGGTTACCCCCTCGGCACCACCCGGTGGGTTAACGAGTTAACAGGCATGACGCTACGAATCGCGCTGTTATATTCTGAATGGTCCCTTTAGGCCACTAACGCCCGGGAGAGAAGTGGAAATGGCGAACGAACCGATTCGAATGAAATATTTCGTGAACAATGAGTTCCACGAATCAGAAACCAAGCAATACATGGATTGCTACGACCCCTCGACCGGCGCGGTGACCCATCGGGCACCGCAGTGCACCCAGAGAGAAGTGGAATCGGCCATTGAAGCGGCAAAGGCAGCATATCCGGAATGGGCGGATACGCCGCCCAACCAGCGTGTTCAGGTTCTATTCAAATTGAAGGCGTTGCTGGACAAACACCTTGATGAGTTGACTCATATCGTGGCTTCTTCCGAAGGGAAGAAGTGGGATGAAGCCATGGGTGATGTGCTCAAGGTTACCGAAGTTGTTGAATATGCATGCGCGATTCCCCATCTCCTGAAGGGCGAATCGATCATGAATATTTCTCGTGGTTATGACACCGTTTTGTATAACCATCCCTTGGGTGTTTTCGGCGGAATCGCGCCTTGGAATTTTCCGTCGATGATTCCCATGGGCTGGATGGCGCCCCTGTGCATCGCAACCGGGAATACATTTGTTCTTAAAGCCGCAAGTTTTGTTCCCCAGGCTGTTATGCGCATCGCGGAACTATGGGTT
>JAFDAW010000122.1 GCA_019313605.1 Deltaproteobacteria bacterium | reverse complement strand
CGCGCGGCGGCGTCAATACGCGAGCGCGTCTGGTAGACTGCGGCAACTCATCACACGGACAGCGGGGGGATTCGTGACTGGGAGAGGATGGCTGGGAATCGCGCTCGCAGTGCTGCTGCTGGTTGGCGGGGCGTTCGCCTGGGTTCGGTTCGAGAGCAAGGCACCGAGTGTGGAGGGCCCCGCGTCGCTTTTGATCGGCAGCCTCGGAAGCGTGGCTTTCGACATCGGTGATCTCGGATCGGGCCTGCGGGAAGTCCTGATCAGCGTCCAACAGGCGGATGGCGAGACCGTCTTGTTCGAGCGCAGCTTTCCCGGCGACTTGCGAACCGGTGGCAGCGCGCCGGGAATCCCCGAGCGGTTCGAGATCGAGATCGATCCGAAGACGCTCGGACTCGCTCACGGTGACGCGAGCCTGACGGTGACGGCGCGCGATTGGTCGTGGCGCAACAGCTTCCGCGGAAACGAGACCCGGCACGAGATCCCGCTCAAGATCGACCTCAAGAATCCCCGGATCCAGGTGGCAAGCGGCCTCACCTACGTGTCCCGCGGTGGATCCGGATCCGTGAGCTACGCGATCAATGAAGAAACGGCGCGCGACGGCGTGATGGTGGGTGCGAATTTCTACCGCGGCTTTGCGGCACCCGGCGCGGCCGCTTCCTCGGGTCGGCGTTTTGCGCTCTTTGCAATCCCCACCGATGCGCCTAAAGGAGCGCGAATCGCCGTCGTCGCAGAAGATCGGGCGGGCAACGTCGCGACCGCGAGCTGGTCCGTGGTGCTCAAAGAGCGCGTCCTGCCGAATGCCAACATCACGCTCCCGGATCGATTCCTGGAAACCAAGGTGCGCAATCTCGCGAACACCGCAAATATCCCGCAGGACGATCTAGTTCGCGCATTCGACCAGATCAACACCGAACTACGCGCCACCAATGAAGCGAAGATCCGGGAGATCGTTGCAAACCCCTCCGAGTCGAAGTTGTGGAATGGAGCGTTCACCCAACTCCGAAACTCCAAGGTGACGAGCAAATTTGCCGAGCAGCGCTCCTACTTCGTCAACGGCAAGAAGATCTCCAAGGCAACGCACTTCGGTTACGATCTCGCATCGACTGCAGGCGCGCCCATCGAGGCTTCGAATTCGGGGCTCGTGATCTTTGCCGACGATCTCGGCATCTACGGAAACTGCGTGATCATCGATCACGGAATGGACCTATTCTCCCTCTACGCGCACCTCTCGTCGATGAGCGTTTCGGTGGGCGACCGCGTCGAGAAGAACGACACCCTGGGACTCTCGGGTGCAACCGGGCTCGCGGGTGGCGATCACCTCCACTTCGCAATTCTCCTCGGGGGAACCTACGTCGAACCCCTCGAGTGGTGGGATCCCCTATGGGTCAAGACGCACATCGACGCGCATCTCACGACACCGACCCGCTAGGGAATCGATCCGGCTGCAGGTTCATGCGATCGGTGCCCGCGTGAGGCTCGCGCGCAAACGGCTACTCAGCTGGTACCGCGCCAACAAACGCGCGATGCCGTGGCGGGAGACCCGCGACCCCTACGCGATCTGGATTTCAGAAGCGATGCTCCAACAGACCCGCGTCGAAACCGTCATCCCCTACTGGGAGCGTTTTCTCAGCCGCTTCCCCGATGTGCACGCACTCGCGACCGCAGATCTCGACGATGTACTCGGAGCGTGGGCGGGCCTCGGCTATTACTCGCGTGCGCGCAATCTGCAGGCCGCCGCGCGTGTGATCGATCAAGACCACGGCGGGAAACTTCCGGACGACGCCGAGACCCTGCAGACGCTGCCGGGAATCGGTCGATACACGGCAGGTGCCGTAGCGTCGATCGCCTTCGATCGACCGGAGCCGGTTCTCGACGGAAACGTCAAGCGCGTACTTGCGCGTTTGCTCGGAATTCGAAAAGACATCGGGCAATCTGCGACTCTCGAACGACTTTGGGAAGAAGCCGGAGCACTCGCCCGCGGACCGCATCCGGGCGATCTCAACCAGGCCTTGATGGAACTGGGCGCGACAGTCTGCACTCCGCGCGCGCCACGCTGCGAAAGCTGCCCCGTGTCGCAATTCTGCGATGCCTGGGCAAAAGGAGACGCCGAATCGCTCCCCATCAAGGCGCGAAAGAAAGCGGCGCGAAAGGTCGAGGCCGTCACGGCGCTCGTGGTTCGGCGCGGCAAGGCGCTCGCCGTGCGCCGGCCCTCCCGCGGACTACTCGGAGGATTGTGGGATCTTCCCGGCGGCGACCTTGTAGCTGGGGAAACACCACGCGCAGGCCTCACGCGCGCACTGCGCGAGCGCGCGGGACTCGAGATTTCTCGGGCCTCCGCACTACCGAGCCAATACGTCGACGGATCGCGTTCGGCTCGACGGCTTCGAGGGTCACAAATGGCTCGCCCCTCGCGCAATCTCCTCCCTGCCCCACGCCAGCCTGACCGCCAAAGCACTCGACCTGCTCATCTCGCCGACCGCCCAATCTTAGAATTGACAGGTCGGTGACGGCGTTCGAAGCTAACGGAGCAGATTACGGGAAAATCGAAAATGGGACTGCCGATCGCCAACCGCTGGTTCGACCGCAAGCGCATCGATGACGAGATCACGCTGCTCTGGGAGCCCCATGTCGACCCGTTGCTGCGCTGCAACATCTGGCACGTTCGCGGCCGTGACCGCGACGCAATGATCGACTCGGGGCTCGGCATCGCGTCGCTGAAAGCGGCCGCGGACGACCTGCTCGAAAAGGAAGTCGTCGCCGTCGCGACCCACGTCCACTACGACCACGTCGGGGGACTTCACGAGTTCGAAAACCGGGTCATGCACCGAATCGAAGCTCCCGAAATGCTGAACTACGGCGAGACCGGTGGCCTCTACGCAAGTGACATGGGCGAAGAAATCGCCGACGGCCTCCGGAGGGCCGGCTACGAGTTGCCCGAAACCCTGGTGACCGCGGTACCGGAAGGCTTCGATCCCGCGGAGTATCGCGTCACGCCCACTTCGGTGACCCGCGGCGTGGACGAAGGCGACATCATCGACCTCGGCGACCGACACTTCGAGATCCTGCACCTGCCCGGCCATTCGCCGGGCAGCATCGGGCTCTACGAAGCCGCAACCGAAACGCTCTTCTCGGGGGACGCGGTCTACGACGGCCCTCTTCTCGACGAACTCCCCGAGAGCGACATCCCGGGCTATGTGCGCACGATGAAACGCCTGCTGGAGCTTCCCGTGCGGATCGTCCACGCTGGCCACGATCCGAGTTTTGGCCGCGAGCGGCTGCGCGAACTCGCCAACGCCTACCTGACGCTGCGCGACTGCTATCCTCCGGCGTCATGAGCAGCAGTTTCGGACAGATCTTTCGCATCTCCACCTTTGGCGAGAGCCACGGAGGCGCGGTCGGCGTGGTGGTGGATGGCTGTCCGCCGCGGCTGCCAATTTCGCTGGAAGAAATCCAGGCGGACCTCGATCGGCGAAAACCCGGGCAGAGTCGGATCACGACCTCGCGCCAGGAGGCCGACCAGGCCGAAATCGTCTCCGGGGTATTCGAAGGGAAGACGCTGGGCACGCCGATCGGCATCGTCGTTCGCAACAAAGACGCGCGGCCGGCCGCCTACGAGCAGATGAAGAATCTCTACCGCCCATCCCACGCCGATTACACCACCGAAGCCAAATACGGCATCCGCAACTGGCAGGGTGGCGGCCGCGCGAGCGCGCGGGAAACCGTCGGGCGGGTCGCGGCGGGCGCGATCGCGCGCAAGCTGATCCGCACCGCGGCCGACATCGAGGTGCTGGCCTGGGTGCGACGCGTCCACGAAGTCGAAGCCAAGATCGACCCCGAGGCGGTGACGCTCGAAAGCATCGAATCGAACCTCGTGCGCTGCCCGGAGCCCTCGGCCGCCGCTGAAATGGTGGAGCGCATCGACGCGGCGCGCGCCCGGGGTGACTCGCTGGGCGGTGTCGTCGAGTGTGTCGCGCGCGGCGTTCCGCCGGGATTGGGTGCGCCGGTCTTCGACAAACTCGAAGCCGAACTCGCGAGCGCGCTGATGTCGCTACCCGCGTCGAAGGGCTTCGAGGTCGGAAGCGGCTTCGAGGGCACCCGCATGACCGGGATCGAACACAACGATCCCTTCGTTCCCGGCAAAGACGGCAAGCCCCACACGGAATCCAATCGCTCGGGCGGAATCCAGGGCGGCATCAGCAACGGAGAGCCCATCGTCATGCGGGTCGCCTTCAAACCGACGGCGACGATCTCGCAAGCGCAGCAAACCGTGACGCGCGATGGCAAGGCGACCACACTCGAAGCGCAGGGACGTCACGATCCGTGCGTTTTGCCGCGCGCCGTACCGATCGTCGAGGCGATGGTCTGCCTGGTCCTCGCCGACCACTGGTTGCGTCAGCGCACCGTCGACGCGCTATAGGCCGAAGCGTCGAAACCCATCCATTGGATTCAGGGCAGCAGCACCATGCCCGCCACCACCGCAACAGCAGCTGCGAGCACGGCGAGCCCCGCGAGCAGCGCATGCGCGTCGACCGGGCGACCGCGGCGATGCTCCATGCGCCACCCGAGTACGGCGGCCGCGAGAAACAGGCCGACGGCGACAACGCCGAGCCAGGCGTGGAAGGTTGCGAACGGCGTCCAATCCCGGAGCCAGGCCGCGGAGATCGGGCCCGCGAGAAAGCCCACGCAGGTGACTGCGATCGCGGGCTTTGCGACGCGCAGGTGGGCGCGAAGCAGATCCGGCGTCCGCCGCTCGCGACCAAAGCGAGCCCGGCGCAGACGCAAACCAGCTCTCAGTGCGAGAGCCACGGCGCCGAGACTCGCGACCATCCACAGGGGATGCACGTAGGCGTAGAACTTGAGCAGCGGGTCTCGCGTGGCGGGGTCCAGTCACTCCACCTTGTGTATTGCGCTGTCTTCGAGATCAGCCAGTAGCCGATCCAGGGCGCGTTGAACGTAGTTTTCGTCGCGGGATTCGAGCGTGAGAAGCACCTGGTAGGACGATTCGCGGATCTTCGGGTAGGAGCCCAATACCAGATCCGGAAACGCCTCCAGCAGGGCATCCAGGGTCTCGACGATTTCGGTTTCGTTGCGCTTGACGTACACCCGCTTCAGCACATACGGAACACCGCTGAAGTGGTCGCACGCCGACTCGAACTTCCGACGCAATCCCTCCGGAATGCCCGGAAAGATGTAGACATTTTCGACGACGACCAGCGGGAACCACTTGTCTTCGGAATCGACCAACGATGCGCCCGCCGGAACCGTCGCCAGCCTGAGCTGGCTCTCGCTCAGATCGTCCCCGAGAACCGAGCGGAGCATCTCTCGGAGCTTCGGGTCGATCTCGACCGGGCGCCCGAAGGCCGCAGCAACGCCTTCGATGGTGAGGTCATCGTGGGTCGGGCCGATGCCGCCCGATGTGAACACATAGTCGTAGTTCTCGCTCATCGCCTTGACTTCCGATGCGATCGTCTCGACCACATCGGGGATCGTGAGGATGCGCTCGACATCGACCCCGATCTCGCGCAGGCGCTCGCAGAGATAGGGCGAGTTCACGTCGGTGACCTTGCCCGAGAGGATTTCGTTACCAATGACGAGGATGCCGGCGGTGGGCATGACTGCGCGAATGTATCGAAGGCCGGGAGTGGGGCCAAATGGAGCGGCACAATGAGGTTTGTGCCCATGCCGGCGGCCCGCGACGTTTTGATCCGCGACGGCGGTCACGTATGATCCGCCGCTGACGCGCGCTCGAGCGAGCCGTGCGCAGCACGACGCAGCGCTTCGATTGGCGCGATTGGCGAACTGGTAGAGAGTGAGAGGCCATGGCAGACGATCCCCGTTTCGAGACCCGCGCCATCCACATCGGACAGGGTGCTGACGAGGCCACGGGCGCAACCATCGTGCCCATCTACCAGACCGCGACGTTCACCCAGGACGCGATCGGCGAAAACCGCGGCTACGAGTATTCGCGCAGCGGCAACCCGACGCGCGATGCCCTTGAAGCCGCTCTGGCATCGCTGGAGGGCGGCCGCTTCGGTCTGGCGTACGGCTCGGGGATGGCGGCGATCCACGGCGTGATGCAATTGCTATCCGCGGGTGATCACGTCGTGGTTTGCGACGACCTCTATGGGGGCAGCTACCGCCTGTTCACGAAAGTCTTGTCCGGCTTTGGCGTTCGCTTCTCGTTCGTCGATGCCACCCAGCTCGACAAGATCGAGAATGCGATCGAATCTGCGACGAAGATGCTCTGGATCGAGAGCCCGACGAACCCCATGCTGCGCATGATCGACATCGCGGCCTGTGGCGAGATCGCGCGCCGCAAGGATTTGATGCTCGTGGTCGACAACACCTTCGCGAGCCCCTATCTGCAAAACCCGCTCGAACTCGGCGCACACGTGGTCGCACACTCCACCACGAAGTACATCGGCGGACACTCCGATGTGATCGGTGGAGCTGTCGTGGTCAACGACGAGGCGACCGCGACGAAGCTGCGCTTCACCCGAAACGCGACCGGCGGCGTGCCCGGCCCCTGGGACGCCTGGCTCACGTTGCGCGGGGCCAAGACCCTCGCGTTGCGGATGCGCGAGCACGAGGCCAACGCGAAGAAGCTGGCGGAATTCCTGCGCGAGCGGCCCGAGGTCGAGCGCGTCCACTACCCGGGCTTTCCCGACCACCCGGGCCACGAACTCGCGAAGCGCCAGATGCGCGGCTTCGGAGGCATGGTGACGCTCGACCTGGCGGGCGGTGAGCCGGCCGCAAAGGTGTTCGCAGAGAGCACCCGGTATTTCTCACTCGCTGAAAGCCTCGGCGGCGTCGAGTCACTGATCGGCTATCCGTGGACGATGAGCCATGGAGCCTTCGAACCCGAAGTCAAACGCAGCAAGGGAATCACCGAGGCGACCGTGCGGCTCTCGGTCGGCATCGAACACGCCGACGATCTCTGCGCCGACCTCACTCAAGCGCTGGAGCGCGCTGCGAGCGCCCGGTGAAACGCGCAATCCTGCTCGTCGATCACGGCAGTCGGCGCGCGGAGGCAAACGCACTACTCGAAGATGTCGCCGATCAGATTCGCAAACGCGCAGCAGAATCCATCGTCGAAATCGCACATCTGGAAATCGCCGATCCCGGCATCAGCGAAGGGATCGAAACCTGCGTCGGAAAAGGCGCGACCCACATCATCGTACATCCGTTCTTCCTCGGGCCCGGTCGCCACACCTCCGAAGACATCCCCGCACAGGTCGAACGCGCCGCGCAAAGGCACCCCAACGTCCGGATCCGGATCAGCGAACCCCTCGGAAGCCACGCCGCCCTCATCGACGTAATTCTCGATCGGGTGAGCGACGCCGACCGCTAAGCGGCATCCTCTATACCGTGCCGCGATATCCTGCTTTGGCATTAATGAACGCCACCTGGTTCTTCTGCCTCGGCGGACTCGGGGTCTTCTTCCCCTTCTACAGTCTCTATCTCCACGAAAACGCCGGCCTCAATGCCACGCAGGTCGGGATGGTCTACGCCGTGCTGCCGCTGATCGGATTGTTCGCACAGCCCCTCTGGGGCCAGATCGCGGATCGCACGGGTTCCCGGTCGCGGATTCTCGCGCTTCTCGCCGCGGGCACCGCGATCGGCTACGTGAGCCTCTTCTTCTGCAAGGATTTTGTATCGCTGCTGTTCGGCACGGCCCTACTCGCGTGTTTCTCGAGTGCACTGATCCCCTCTTCTGTCGCGGTCACTCTCGCGATCACAAAAGACGCCGGCCGCCGCGCGTTTGGCATGACGCGAGCCTGGGGAACCCTCGGTTTTCTCACCCTGGTGATTCTCTTCCCACCGGTGCTCCACTTCTCGCAGTCACTCCGCGGCCTGGTAGCCATCGAGGGCGGCCCTTCGGAACCGGGGCTCGAAATCATGTTCATCGGTGCGGGGCTGATGGTGCTGATCTGCGCGTTGGTCGCGCGTCGACTCCCACAAACAGGCGCCATTACCGTTCGCGCGTCACGCGGTGACTGGCGCCGACTCTTGCGCCACACACCCTTCGTACGCTTGCTGTTTTTCGTGTTGCTCGCCTACTTCTTCCTTCAGGGTCCGATGATTCTGCTGCCGATCTTCGTGCGCGCGCACGGCGGGAGCCTGGACGCAGTCAGCTGGATGTGGATTCCGATGTTGCTCATCGAAATTCCCGTCATCGCGTTGCTCGGAGAAACACTCGCGCGCATCGGGGCGCGGGGCCTGCTCGCGACGGGAGTGATCGCGGGTGGCCTGCGCTGGCTCGTGTGCGGTCTGAGTTCGGATCTCAGCTGGATCTTCGTCGTTCAAATCCTCCACGGCATCACGGTCGCGGGCCTGATCCTGGGCGCCCCTTTGTACGTGGATGCGGTGGTCCCGGCACGACTGCGATCGACCGGCCAGGGGATGCTCGCGATGGTCGGCTTCAGTCTCGGGGGGATCAGTTCAAATTTGAGTGCGGGCTGGTTGTTCGAAAACATCGGCCCCGACGCTCCCTATCTCGCGGGGGGGATCGGCGCGCTCATCCTCGGCTGCACAATTCCACTGCTCATACCCCCCGCCGTCCGGGCGGAAACCGACGAAGAATAAACCCCGCCCCGCGACCCAGAACGGGGTTACGCAACTCGGAAAAACGAATCCGGAGGATTCGCCAGCCAGACGAGACCGACAGGTCTCGACGCCGCAAAGCGAATCCGCAGGATTCGCCAGCCAGGTGAGGCCGCCCAGGCCTCACCGCCGCAAAGCGAATCCGAAGGATTCGCCGACTAGTCACTTCCCTTGCGGGCGCTCTTACGGATGTAGCGACGACCCACCGGCGAAGCGTCGTTCTTTGGCACAATGCACTCGATGATCACGAAGCCCTTGGTGACATGAGCCTCGCGCAGCGCAGCCTCGAGTTCGGAGGGGGTCGTCACGCGGATACCGACGCCGCCCCAGGATTCGGCGAGTTCCGCAAAGGGCCACGGTGGCAAATCGAGTAGCTCCTGATTCGGTGTCACCGGGCGAAAGATCCCCCAGCCCGCGTTGTTGACGAGCACCACGATCGGCGAAAGGCCGAGGCGCGGCGCATGAGAGATCTCTGAGCCGGTCATCTGGAAACCGCCGTCGCCGCAGAGGATCAACGGCCGGCGGCCGGTTCCGATCTGAACGCCGAGGGCTGCGGGAATCCCGAACCCCATCGACGCGTAATAGCCCTGCGCGAAATAGAGGCCGCCTTTACTCGGGCGGACCTCGAGACCGCCGAAGAGCATGTCCCCGGATTCGGCAAAGACGTCATAGCCGCCGTGCTCGGCGAGAAAGTCGTTGACTTCGACGAGCATGTCGTTGATCGAGAGCTTCTTCCTGGCGCTTCGGTCGCCGCGTTTCAGATTGTCGTAATAGACGATCTTTTCGCGATGTTTCGGCAGGCGTTCCGAGACGAGCCCCTCGATGAAATCCTTCAACATCACGTCGGTGTAGCTGTGGAAGGATACGTTTACCCGATTCGAAGTCGCCCAGACCGAACGATCCCGTTCGACTTGCGGCTTGGAGGCGCCGAGGTTCAGATCCGTGAGCTGTGTTCCGCACGCGAGCACAAGATCTGCTTCGCGCACGCGTTGGTTGATCTCCTTGGCGCTGAAGGTGCCCACGTGTATCCCCATGTGCTGCGGGTGATCCATCGGAAAGGCGCCCTTGCCGAGAATGGTGGTCACGACGGGCGCGCCGAGTTTCTCGGCCAGCTTTTGAAACGCACCCTCAGCGCGGTCCCGATACAGCTCGACGCCACCGATCAAGATGGGCTTCTTGGCGGCCTGGATGCGCTCGGCAACCTCGGTGACCGCTTCCTTCAGTTTTCGGGCATCCGACTTTGGCGCCGGGAAATGGCCGCTCCACTCGATGATGTGCTTCGGCACGGGAATCGGCATTTCCACCAGATCGCGGTGGATCTCGAGGTAACCGGGCCGACTTTCCGCCCAGATTGCACTCACCAGCTCGTGGATCTCCTCTGCGGCGCGATCGGCGTGCTTCAGGATCTTCGCCGAGCAGGTGACTTCCGCGAAGATCCGGCACTGCGCGTCGATGTCCTTCACCTGGTGGTGGACGCCCGCGATGCTCGCTTCGGCGACGCCCGGGCCGCCGGATACGACGAGCAGCGGAACCTGCTCCGCGTAGGCACCCGCGACCGGATTCACGACATTGTGGCCACCCGCTCCATACGTGACACAGACCACTCCCAGTCGCCGGGTGCTGCGCGCGTAGCCATCCGCAGCAAATCAGACCGTGGGCTCGTGGGAAAAGGTGATGACTTCGAGGTCCCG
>JAFDAW010000380.1 GCA_019313605.1 Deltaproteobacteria bacterium | reverse complement strand
CCGAGCGCCACCCGCTCGTTCATCAGCGTCGCGATTGCCACCTTCCAACCCTGCCCTTCCTCGCCGAGCATCTGGCTGTGTGGAATTCGCGCATCGTCGAAGAAGACTTCGCTGAACTCCGCCTCGCCGGTGATCTGATAGAGGGGCCGCACTTCGACGCCGGGTGAGTGCATGTCGATCAAGAAGTAGGAAAGGCCGTCGTGCTTGGGCAGATCCGGATTGGTACGAGCAACCAGCAGGCCCCACTTCGCTATGTGTGCAAGTGTCGTCCAGACCTTCTGTCCGTTGATCACCCAATCGTCGCCGTCGCGCACTGCGCGCGCCGCGAGTCCCGCGAGGTCCGAGCCCGCGGAGGGTTCGCTGAAGAGTTGGCACCAGATCTCTTCGCCCGTGAAGCAGCTGCGAAGCAAATCCCGCATGCCCTCTTCTTTTCCGTACTTGAGCAGGACGGGCGCACCCATGCCGATCCCGATCGGGTTGATCAACATGTCTTCGTAATAGGTCTCGGCGCCCTTGTGCAATTCATCGTTGACGATGCCCTGCAGCTTTGGCGCGAGTCCCAGACCACCGAGGCCTTCGGGAAAACTCACCGATGCGAGGCCGTGATCGAATTGCGCTCCGCGGAACGGGATGCGTTGGTCGCCCTCGGCATCCGGATTGACCTCAGCAAGCAAGGCGCGCGTGCGCTCGCGTAGCTCGGATTCGTTCATCGTCTCAATCCCCTCAATGGGTACGACCCGTTCGCTATCGCGGGCCAAGAAGTCGAGCACTCCGGAGGTTGCCAATTTCTAAGCCGCCGCTAAGTTAATGTCTTGAATCCAGCGCGTCAAATCCGGCGCGCCGGGTGGCAAAACCCTCTCTGGAGCGGGGATGACCGGCAACCTCGCCAGCGTGCCGAAGCGCGGCCGCCCCTCGCGGCGCGAGCCGATCTTCGCATCCGCACTCCGGCTGTTTCGCGAGCGCGGATTCCACGCGACGGCGATCAACGAGATCGGCGCCGATGCCGATGTGACCGGCCCCGCGATCTACTCCCACTTCGAGAGCAAGGGGGAATTGCTCGCGGAGGCGATCCGCGAGGGGTGTTACCGGATCGGAAACGCACTCAACGAAGCCCTCGCCGAGGACGACCTCAGCGCCGATGAGGCGCTCGACCGGCTCGTCCGCGCCTATGTGCGAGTGGCACTCGAAAACGCCGACATGAACGCCTGCTATGTGCTCGAACTGCGAAACGTCGATTCCAAACGGCGCGGCCCGCTGCAACGCGCCGCGCGGCGCCTTTGCGATTTGTGGCGTGAGAAGTTGACCGCCGTGCGCCCCGAACTCGGGCGCGAGCAGGCCGACACCATGGTGCAGATGGCGATCTTCTCGATTGTCTCGCTCTGCATGCTGCCAAGCCGTATCGATCGGGAATCACTCATCGAGCTCGCGTCTCAACAGGTGATGCACGGCCTGCTCGGCGCCGATCCGATCCCGACCCGTGTTTGAAGAGAGATCCAGGAAATTCGAACCGAGACCGGAGAATAGTGGGGGGTGAAACATGCACAGCGCAGTCATCGTCGATGCGATCCGAACACCGGCCGGAAGGAACGGGGGCAAGCTCAAGGACTGGCATCCCGCGTCGCTGGGCGCTCACGTCCTGCAGGCGCTCGCGGCGCGCAACCCGATCGATCCTGAGATCGTCGACGACGTCATCTTCGGCTGCGTGATGCAGGTGGGACCCCAGGCACTCAACGTCGCGCGCAACGCGGTCCTCACTGCGGGCTGGCCCGAGACCGTCCCCGCCACCACCGTCGATCGCCAGTGCGGGAGTTCCCAGCAGGCCATTCACTTCGCCGCGCAAGGCGTGATGTCCGGTGCCTACGACGTGGTCGTCGCGGGCGGCGTAGAGAACATGTCGCAGGTTCCGCTCGGCGCATCGATCCATAAAGATATGGCGTTTCCATTCCCACAAGCCATGCTCGACCGCTACTCGGAGACCGGGCTGCCCCACCAGGGGATTGGTGCGGAGATGATCGCCGACGAGTGGGGTTTTTCGCGCGCCGACCTCGACGCCTTTGGTGCGCTCTCCCAACAGCGCGCCGAACGCGCAACCGCCGAGGGGCGCTTCGAACGCGAGATCGTCGCCGTCCGACTCGTGACCCAAGACGGTGAGGAATCGATGCGAATCGACGAAGGCATCCGCCCCGGAACGACCGCGGAAAAACT
>JAFDAW010000121.1 GCA_019313605.1 Deltaproteobacteria bacterium | reverse complement strand
GAACGCGGTCAGCTACGCGATCGAGCACCGGCTCCACGCCGTCCTCGCCGCGGGTGATCTCTACGACGATCCCGTGCTCTCGCTTCAGACGGAACTCGCCATCCAACGCCAGGTGCAGCGACTCGACGAGGCCGGCGTCTGGTTTCTCGCGTGCTGCGGAAACCACGACCCGGGCGGGCAGCAACATCGTTCGATCCGACTGAGCCTCGAAACCGATTCGACCGGTGTGCGGCGCGAGCGGGTGCACGTTTTTCGAGATCGGCAGCCGCAGCCTGTGACCGTGACCGATCGCGATGGAACGGGTGTCGGTGTGGTGGTTGGGGCCGGGCATCCGAGTGACGCCGAGAGCGAGAACCTCGCCGCGCAGTTTCCCGCGGCCGCGGCAGACCTGCCGTGGATCGGCCTGCTCCACACGCACGTCGAGAGCACACCGACGGCGGGCGAGCACGACCGCTACGCACCGTCCGGGCAGCGGGACTTCGAGCGCGCGGGGTACAGCTACTGGGCGCTCGGGCACATCCACATCCGCCAGTGCGCGGTGCAGGGCCAGCCCGTCCACTACGCGGGAAACCTCCAGGGTCGCAATCCGCGCGAGACCGGCCCGAAGGGTGGACTCGTCGTGGAGGCGCGAGCGGGGGTCGCCGCCGAACCGGAGTTCGTGTGCTTTGCACCGGTGCGCTGGGAGCATGTGCTCATCGATCAGATTGCGGATCGCCAATCGGTTCGGGCACTGGTCGCGCAGCTCACCGACACGGTCGCTGCGCTCGGCGCGGACACCGGCGAGCTCATCGTTCGCATCGACCTCGCGGGCGAAACCGTTCTGGCGCCGACGCTGCGAAGACGCGAAGAGCGCGAAGCCATCGAGGGGGAACTTCAGGCGGCGACCGGAGCACTCGAGATCCAGCTGCGCGACGCGGGCATCGTTCGCCCGATCGACCGGCGCGCGCTGCATGAATCTCCGAGTGCAATCGCGCAAGCGCTCGAACTGATCGAGCAAGCTGCCGAAGACGACGCCCTGCTCGCTGAGCTTGCACCCGACAGACTGGCGACAGACGTGGACGCGAGCGAACGCACCGCCTATCTGCAAGAGCTGCTCGCCGAACTGCCGGAAGAACTCATCGAGCGCAGCATCGTGGAGGGCGAGGCGTGAGATTCACCCGCCTCGACGCCATCGCGTTCGGCCCGCTCGAGCAGTGTTCGTTTGCGGTCGACGCCGACATCGTACTCGTGTGCGGCCCGAACGAAGCCGGAAAATCGTCGTTTCGCACAGCCATCGAAACCATCCTTTACGGATTCAAGCCCGCCGATCGCAACGATCACCCACTCGCAAAATGGGATCCCGAAAACCCACAGAGGCTCGAACTTCAATGCGAACTCCGGCTCGACGACACCGGCGACCTCCGCGGCGTCGAGCGCATCCTGCTGCAAACCGGCAAGTCGCGAATCGCCGTGGGGGGAACCGACTTCTCGGGTCCGCGGCGTGGAAACACACCACTCCCCTGGGTGGACTGGCTCTCGCGCGACGTCTTCCGAGAAATCTATTCGCTGGAACTCGGGCAACTGGCGGCACTCCACTCGAAGGTGCGAAAGAACATCGACGATCTTCTGATGCCGGGCACGACCGCGCTTCCGCTGCGCTCCGCCGCAGAGATTCGAGCTGATCTGCGGGACGAGCATCTCCGACTGTGGCGAGTCGACAATCGGGGCGAGCCCGTCGCCAAGAAATTGCGCGCCGAGTTGGTTGAAGCCCACGCGTGCTTTCGCGACGCCAAGGAAAGCGACGACACCCGGCGCAGCGCGCGATCGGAGCGAGCCGAAGCCGCCGCAACACTCGAAGAACTCGAAGGACGCAAGCGCCGCCTCGATCGCGAACACGCTGATGCGCCCTTTCTCGGCGATCTGTTCGAACTCAATCACCGCGTGCGCGTGCTCGGCCCGTCAATCGATCTGAGCGGACTCGGGGAGCTTCCGCTCGTGAGCCCCGCCCAGCTTGCATCGGAAATCGAAGAACGCGAAGCGAAGTTGAGCGTGCCGCGCTTGCGGCTCGAGCAGAGTGCTCTGTCGCTTGACGAGAACTCGTCGAAAGTGCTCGCCCTCGAACCTCAAATCGAATGTGCGTTCACTGATCTTTCGCAGTGGAACGCAGATCGCGAGCGACGCACCGAGCAGGAGGCGGCCATCGCCAAAGCGCGAGAACGCGCGCGCGACGAACTCCGCGGCGCACTCAGCTGCGAGCCAACAGACGCACAGCTCGACGCCGCGGCCGCAATCCCCACCCAGGCCCTCGCGAGCGCAGCCGAGGCGTGGTCGGATGCGCGCGAGTTGCAGTATCAGAGCGCTTCATCGGGGCGCGGCGATTCGAAGGTCTGGCAGACCATCGCAGGTTGTGTGGGACTCGCAGTGATCGCGTTGGGCGCCTATCTGCAGGCCAATCTGCCATTGATCCTCACGGGTGCGCTGCTCATGGTCGCGGCGCTGCTCATCGGCGCCTTCGCTCGACCTCGCGGCAGTGCCGCGCCGCCCTCGGCACCACCCGAACTGGCCGAGCTGGTCGACAAACTCCCGGTTCCGAAATCCCTGCTCGAGAGCCCGGCCGCGGTGCAGCGGCTCGTCGCCCTGCTGGGCGGCATCCAGCAATTGACCGCTGACGCGCGAGGCGCCGAGCGCGTTGTGCAAAGGCTCGATACCAAGATCGGGGAATCTGAGAGCGCGTGGGGGGCGTTATGCCAACGCATCGGAGTTGATACCGATGGAGACGGCAGCTTGCTCGTGGCGCGGCTCCGCTCTGCACTCGAGGCCGCACGCGCCGAGCGCAAGAACGTCGAGCGCGATCAGAGCGAGCGCGAAGAGGCCGAGCGGCTTTGCGAATTCGCGGCGCCTTCACTCGAACAGAAGCTCGCGCACCGAGACAAACTTCACGCGATCCTGCGCACCGCCGAGCCCGATTGCAGCGATCTCGAAACGTCTTTCCAGCGCGTCAATGAGCGGCGAGATGAAGAAGCATTCCTGCGCCGGCGAGCATCCGAATTGCGTGCAGATACGCGTTTTGCGGCCTGCGAAAGCGATTCGCGGGTCACCTCAGAGCACCTGCCCGAAGACGCACCGTGGCTGCCTGAAAATGTCGCGGCGCGCGAAACCCAAATTACCGAGCTCGAAGAATCACTCGCCGCGAAGTACCGTCGATTCGGAGAGCTGGACGAAATCTTGAGCAGGGATGAGGTGGGTGCGCTCTCCCGCGCGTCCGACGCGGTGGCCGACATTCGGAGCGAGATAACAGCGACCGAGCGCGAACGTGATCGACTCGCGCTGCTGGAATCGATCCTCGAGCGGGCCGAGCGCGAATACCGGGAACTCCACCAACCCGACGTGTTGCGCCGCGCCAGCAGCCACCTGCAGCGCATTACCGACGGCCGCTACCAGCGCGTGGACCTGATGGAAGAAAGCGACGCGGAGCTCTGCGTGACGCTGAGGGGCCGTAGCGAGCCCGTCAAGGTTGGCCATCCGATCAGCCGGGGAACCCTGGATCAGATCTTCCTCTGCTTGCGACTGGGCATGCTCGACCACCTCGATGAAGGCCGCGAGCGGCTCCCGCTGATTCTTGACGACGCGCTGCTCCGTATGGACGATGGGCGGCGGCGCGGGGTCTACACGCTGCTCGGCGAGATGGCGCCCATGCGGCAGGTGTGGATCCTGACCTGCAACCGCGCTTTGGCCGACGAAATCGAGGGCGGCCTGGAGGTCTCGCGCATCGACCTTTGATCGCGCAATCGCCGCGAAGCGTGCGATCATGGGCCCTCGGTGCCCGGACCGCCCGAGCGGAGGAAAAACGGATGGATGCCCGCAACAAAGTCTGTTTGGCAGTCGGTGCCGCGAGTGGCCTCGGGCGCCTCGCCGCGCAGCGCTGGGCGCGTGCGGGCGGCATCGTGGCCGCGGTCGACGTCGATGAAGACGGGCTGCGCGAAACCGCGGCAGGCTTCGATTCTATCCGCACCTGGCACCTCGACGTCACCCACCGTCAAGAAGTGGATGCTGTCGTCAAGACCGTCGAGTCGGAGCTCGGCCCGATCGAGCGCGTCTACAGCTGCGCGGCGATCTTCCCCACAGCGCTGCTGCTCGAACAGGATCCCGATGAAATTCATCGCGTGATGGCCCTCAACTACGGCGGCATTGTCAACGTGAGCCTCTCCACACTTCCGCACTTGCTCGAGCGGGGCCGCGGCGCGCTGATCAACTTTGCGTCGATCGCGGGCTGGGTTCCCACGCTGCACATGGGCGCCTACAGCGCCTCGAAGTCCGCGAGCATCGCGTTCACCGAAGTTCTCTACCACGAAAACCGCGGCCGGGGCGTCCATATCTGCTGTGTCTGCCCGTCTCAGGTCGACACGCCATTGCTGATGCAGGCCACCTCCAAACCCAAGATTCTCACGACGGGCCCGGCGCCGATGAAGCCGGAGGCAGTTCTCGACGCGACCGATCGAGCAGTTGAGCGCGGAAAGTTATGGGTGTTCCCGGGTGCGCACACCCAGGCGGGCTGGAGGTTGCGCCGGTTCTTCCCGTGGCTGATGTGGAAGATCGACCACGACGCCGAGGGATTTTGACCGAATCGTCGAGCGATCGACACGCGTTCGCACGCCGGCCACATCGGACGCTGCTCGCGCTCTCGTTTCCGGTGCTGGTTTCGCTGATCGCGGAGCCGCTCACGGGGCTCGCGGACGCCGCGTTCATCGCACGGCTCGGAACCATTCCACTTGCGGGTCTCGGCATTGGCACCGCAGTGCTCTCGAGCATCTTCTGGGCGTTCAACTTTCTCGGGATCGGCACCCAGACTGCGGTCGCCCACGCCGAAGGAACCGGCACCCGACCCCGCGGACGCGACGCGGCAGGGCTTGCGATGGCACTCGGCGGAGCCATCGGCTGCGCGCTCGCGCTGATCGGTTTCGTCACGCTCGACATCGCGCTGGTCTTCATGAGCGACGACGCCGAGATCCAATCCGCAGCCGACATCTACCTGGCAATCCGGCTACTCGGCGGCCCGGCGATCTTGATCACGATGGCGGCTTTCGGCGCACTGCGCGGCTTGCAGGACATGCGCACACCGCTCGCGATTGCGCTCGCGCAAAATGCGCTGAACATCGCACTCGACGCCGTGCTGATCTTCGGCTTCGGACCGATCCCCGCGTTCGGAATTGCGGGCGCAGCGTGGGCGAGCGTCGTCAGCCAGTGGCTCGGTGCGCTTTGGGCCATCGATGCGGTTCGGCGTGGCCTCGGTCTGCCAAGGCAGATTCACTGGCGCGGCGCGAGAAACCTGCTCCTGGTTGGACGCGATCTCTTCTTCCGAACGGGATCGCTGATTCTCTTCATCGTCTTGACGACGCGCGCGGCCACGTTGCTGGGCGCCGACGAAGGAGCGGCTCATCACGTCATCCGACAATTCTGGATCCTCAGCGCGCTGCTGCTCGACGCGTTCGGCGCCGCGGCGCAAAGCCTGATCGGTTTCTTTCTCGGTGCCGGTCAGGTTCTCTACGCACGCCGCGCCGCTGCGATCGCTTGCATCTGGGGAACCGGGACGGGTGTCGTGCTGACGATCGGCATGCTCGTCGCATCGGGCAGTGTCGCCGAGGCGTTTCTTCCCCCAGAAGTACACGCCCTGTTCAGCGCGGCGTGGATCGCCTTCGCTCTCGCCCAACCCGCGAATGCGCTCGCGTTCGTGACCGACGGGATCCATTGGGGGACGAGCGACTATCGATTTCTACGCAACGCGATGGTCGCGAGCACCGGAGCGGGGTTGATCGCGTTGTACTGGATCGACCCTACGGGCCCGAATGCGCTAACCGTCATCTGGCTGATCACCGCGGGTTGGATCGCGATCCGCACGCTGTTTGGGATGGCGCGCATCTGGCCGGGCTTTGGCGCCAGCCCATTGAAGCTTCCGCATGGCCAGCCCTGAACCTCTAGGCGAATCCATTTCGCAGGAATAGAATGAGGCGGGCCATGGGTTCAACGAGAACCACTAACAAGAAATCGAAACAACACAGGAGCCTTCCATGAAGCGAAAAACGATTCGTCTGGCACTGGCGGGCTGCGGCGTGGCTTTTGCGTTGTTCGCGATCGCCTGCTCACTCGTCGTGAGAAGCGAGGCCTGGTGCGAGAAGATAGCCGAAACGCCGAGGGGCGATTGGAGCGCCAACGAAGCCGCGGACTACGCCAAAAACTGCCTGTTTGAATAGAGGCCCGAATTTCGCGTAGCTTTCGCCCGACGTCAGTGTGCGGATTCGTTCCCCACGGCGGCGCCAGGAGGCCCCCTATCGCCGGGAAACACCGCTTTCTCGGTGGCTCTTGACCCTGCGGCGCCCGAGTTATATTTTCTGATCTACATACGCGATCTGGTGCCCGCGTCGAACGACGCGGGAAAAAGGGAAGGCCGTTAGAGTCGGCCACGGACCCGCCACTGTGATTGGGAAGCACCACCCGCAAAGAGCCACCGGACGGTATTCCGGGAAGGCGCGGGCGGGGCGAATGCGCCGGGGATGAACCTCCAGCGCAGGGACCCATCAGTCAGGAAACCTGCCGGAATGCGACCGCGCACGCTGTTCTTCGAGGAGAAGGAGCAGCGATGCGGCGTTCGGCCTCCCATTTAATTTCGCCTGGACGCTCCATCGCGCTCGTTCGCTAGAGCAGGTGGAGGTTCCGATGTTCCAATTCGTACCGATGAAGTCCCTTGGTGTCACTTGCGCTCTCGCCTTTGCGTTGACGTTCGCGCAAATCGCCTCTGCAGATTCAACGAAGGTTGCGGGGCTGATCTCCACAGAGTCAACAGAAGTCGCCGCGGCGATCCTGTTCGACGACGCCATGCCCAACGGTCCGAGTGTTTCCGACCGACTCGCGGTCATTCGCGAGAAGATTCAGGACGCACTCGAATATCCGCCACTCGCGCGATTGCTCGAATCAGATGGCGACGCGCTGGTTCGCTTCGACATCGATCCGTCGGGCAATGCACAGAACATTCGCGTGGTTCAATCGAGTGGGCACGATCGACTCGACACATCCGCAGTTCGCGCGGTCGAAACTGCGAGCCCGCTTCCGTGGGTATACGGTCCGCTCGAAGTTCCGGTGCACTTCGAACTCACCACGCCGCGCTAGCGCGTTAGCAGGTTGCTGAAATACTCCGGACCGAGCCCAGCGGGGAGATTCGGGCTGAGTCGAGCTGGACGAAGGCCAGCGATGCTAGCGACTGCGTCGCCGTCAAGGCGCGAAAACGCAGCCATAGCTGCGCTACGGCGAGGTTTCGCAACGCAGAACTCGGCCCGAAGATCCATGCTGGGCGACGGGAGGAGTTTTTCAGCATCCTGCTAGCCCGTCAACTCACCGACGGCGCGGTAGGCCTGATCGATCGCCGCATCCATGATGGGACGGCCCCCGGCATCCGAGTTCGCGATCGCAATGCGGCCGAAGGTCTTGCGTCCGATCTCATACGGGTACTGTCCGTCTTCGTATTGCGGATCGGTGAACGGATTGGTCCAATACGTGTATCCGTGTGACCAGCGGTTGACGGTGATTCCCGCGATGTCTCGCGCCGGATCGAAGCCCCCGCCACTGAGCGTCCCGGCGAGCTGGCTGCGAATCTCGCGCTCCATCACCTCGAATGGGGTAGCGAGAAGCTCGAGCCGCCCCGCGCGATACTGCTCGGCCGGTGTCTTGCCCAGGTCGGTCCTCGTCGCGAAGCGCTCCATGTGAACCACGATCGGATCCTCGGGGCTGTGCGCAAATTCGTATCCGCCGATGCTCACGGGAAAATCGAGGATCGAAATCGCGTGGTAACTGCCCGGTGCCGCCACCGCGGCGAGCCCTAGTTTCTTCCAGGCCTTCCAGTCGCGCAGCAACACGTTCGTATAGAGGATCGGAATCTTCACGCCGAGGGCGAGGGCTTTGCGCTGCGGCTCGGGAAGCTCCGGGCACAGCCACGGTATGAC
>JAFDAW010000120.1 GCA_019313605.1 Deltaproteobacteria bacterium | reverse complement strand
TACTTCCTTCCCCTCGATGTCGCGATGTCGACATCGCTGACCTACGAGCTGATCGAATGGGGGGCGTCGGTCGTGTTCGGCGGCGATCTCGGGCAGTCGTATCTGGGAACGCAAGGTGATGTTTGGGACGCCCACAAGGACATGGCGCTTGCTGCGCTAGGTGCGCTGATTGCAATGATCGTGACGTTGATCGTCAACGCGTCACTGCAGCGGGATTTCGCGGCGGAGTGGGCTGAGAGCTTGCGCGTGAAGGGGAAGGATCCGCTCGGCGAAGAGCGGATCGCAGAGATGCTCGCAGAGCGTGAGGCGGATTAGGCCGCGTCCATTTCGGGTGTCGCGGCGCCTACGACGTGCCGGCTCGTTTCAATCTGGCCGAGCGTCGACGTCCCATCCACGTGAGTAACGCGATGCCCGCATAGATTCCGCCCGAGGGCTCGGGCAGGTAGGTGACGAAGGCTTCGACGTCACCGTCTGGATTGGTGGCGAGCGCGATCATGGTTTCGCCGTCCGACGAGATCACCGGAGGCTTGCTGAGCGTCCATCCGGTGAGGTCGACACCGAGGTCTTCCTCGAGCACGTCGCGCAGGCTTCTCATTTCGTTCGACTCGGCGGTCCAGACGAACGCCTCTTTGCCTGTATCCAGCTTGCTCTCACCGACGACGACCGATCCGTCAGCGGATACACCGGTGGCCTTGCTTTCGAACGGGCCCGCTGCATCCGCCAGGAAACCGAGCCCGGTCATGACTCCGTCTTCCCAGATGAAGGCTTCCTTGACGCTCTTGCTCGGGTCGTTCGGATCGTCCACCTTTGAGCTGCCTACCACCACGCTTCCGTCGTAGGACGCCGCTCTCGCTTCGCTTTCCAATTTGCTGGTGTCGTCTTGCAGGAAGCCGAGACCCGTCATCACGCCGTCTTCCCAGATGAAGGCTTCCTTGATGCTCTTGGTTGCGTCGTAGGGATTGGTGTTCTTCGCCTTGCCGACAACCACGTAGCCGTCACCGGAAATGCCGAGCGCTTCACTCTCGTAGTCGACTCCGTCATCGGCCAGGAAACCGAGCCCGGTCATGACGCCGTCTTCCCAGATGAAGGCTTCCTTGACACTCTTGCCGGCGTCGTTGGGGTCTGTGACCTTGGACTTGCCGGCGACCACGAGGCCGTCTTCCGAAACTGCGGTGGCGGCACTCTCCACCTTGGCGGTGGCGATCTCCAGGAAGCCGAGGCCCGTCATTACGCCGTCTTCCCAGATGAAGGCTTCTTTCACGTCCTTGCCGGGATCGTTCGGATCTTCGACTTTGGAGTCTCCAACCACCACGGAGCCGTTGGCTGACGCGGCGCGCGCTTCGCTCTCGATCTTCCCTGTCAGTAGTTCGCCCAGATCCTCGAGCGGGTCGGAGCCGGTGATGTCCCAGCGCATCGCGATCTTGTTGCCGCCAGTGTCGAGATATTGGCCGACGATGTAGGAGCCGTCCGCGGAGTTGCCGTTGACCTTCAGGCCGTCGACGACTCCGAGGGGGATGAAAGAGGCGCTCGCTGTAGTCACGCTGAGTGCCGAGATCGCCAGAAGGGCGAGGATGTAGCCGGCTTTTGGGTTCGTCATGTGGCTTTCCCCGAAAGTGTGGTAGTCGTCACAAAACAAGAATCGGCATTTGCCTAGGTAAAGTTGAGGGGAAAAGCCTACATTGGATCCAAGTCTGCGCACGCCAGGCGACAGATTGATTAATACAACAGTATGCAGCCGCTGTATTATTTGAAATTGCGCAAAATTTGAGTATGTTATTTAGCCATGGCGCTCGAGCTGATCGCAAAAAAACCCGAAAATAGATTTAATATCGATATGTTGGAATACATCGAATCCGGCACAGCTGAGTCGTCGAGCCCTCAAGAGATCTTGACCTGGGGACTCGAAAACTTTGCGAATAAGATTGCGCTTTCGTGTTCGTTCGGGGCTCCCGAGGGGCTCGTTTTGCTCGATATGATGCACCGGATCGATCCCGCGGCTCGCGTCTTCGTGCTTGATACCGGCCGCCTGCCCCAGGCCACCTACGACTTGATCGACCGCGTGCGGGACCGCTACGACAAGACGGTCGAGGTCATCTTCCCAGCCGCCGAGCGCGTGCAGTCGATGGTGAGCGATGGCGGATTGAATCTCTTCTACGAGAGCGTCGAGAAGCGCGAACTCTGCTGCCGCGTTCGGAAGGTCGAGCCGCTCAACCGTTTCCTGTCGGGGCTCGACGCCTGGGTGACCGGGCTTCGTCGCGACCAGAGCAGTGCTCGCGAGAAGACTGCAAAAATCGAAATCGACCGAGCCCACGCGGGCATCGCGAAGCTCAACCCGATCGCCGATTGGTCGCGCGAGCAGGTGCTCGAATACGTGAAAGAACACAATGTTCCGATCAATCGCCTCCACGCGGAGGGCTACCCATCGGTGGGTTGCGACCCTTGCTCGCGAGCGATCGCGCCCGGCGACGATCCGCGTTCCGGTCGCTGGTGGTGGGAGGACTCCGACCTCAAGGAGTGTGGAATCCACCTGGAAGAACAGGGCTCGGGGATCTAGGCGGATTTCGCCGACGTCACGTAGTTGCGCAGCCTGCCCAGCGACTCGATCTCGACCTCGATGATGTCTCCATCTCGAATCCAGCGCTCCTCTTTCTCAGACACCTCGATTCCCGAGGGCGCTCCGGCCAGGATCACGTCGCCCGGTTCGAGGACCATGGTCGTCGATACATGAGCGATGACTTGCGCGATCGAGAAACGCATTTCCTTCGTCCTCGAGAGCTGCACGACATCACCTGAAATGACGGATCGAACCCCCAGATTGGCGGGATCCGGAATTTCATCGGTCGTGACGAGCCAGGGGCCGAGGGGCGCGAAGGTGTCGCACGATCTTCCGACCGATTCGTCTTCGACATCTCGAGAGCGCACGTCGTTGGCCGCGCAATAGCCCGCGACGCAGTCGAGCGCGTCGGCGACGGAGACGTTGCGGGTTCGCGTACCGATCACAGCGGCGAGCGCCCCTTGGAAGCAGACGCGGTGCTCGCTTGCCGGAAGTGAAATTTCCCGGTCGGGCCCAATCACAGCCGACGGTGCCTTCATGAAGAGTCTTGGTGCTGCAGAATCTTCCGGATCTGAGGCATCCAGTGCGAGATCTTCGTGTGACGCTCCGATGATTTTTCCGGGCCGTGGCAAGGGTGCACACAATCTCACGCGGTCGGCGGGCTCGACCGCGCCCGCTCGCAGGAAATCGGGCGCGTTGTAACAATCGAGTGTTTCGATCGCGAAGTCGAGTGCAATCTTTGCCGCTTGCAGTGCCGTGGGGCCGAGGCGCAGAAACGAGAGCATGTCCGAGGGCACCATCGAATTCGCTTCGACCTCGGGCGCGCCGACGTCATCGTACGCGAGCTTGATTGCGAGAGAGCGGTTGAGGTCTACCAACCAGCCCGCGTAGGTGCCGATCGAAACGACCGCACCGAGGCGTCGCGAGCCCGGGCGCACAGGTTCGAGGGATTCGAAACCCATTGCCGCGTCACCCAGGGCGCCGCTGTCATTCGGAGTGGAGTGATCGCTGGGGCGTTCGAAGGTGACGAGGTGCATGGGGCCTCCGGTCCGGCAAACCGCCCGATCGGCAAATCACCTGCAGGTTTCGCGAAAGAGAAGCGCAGCCGCAAGGCAATCCGGAAGCAGGCAGCGTTGAAATCGCGTCAAGCTCCGGGGGCGATAGGCCGATTGAGAACTAAACAGGTAGAGAATACCACGGAGACATCCATGAAACTGCCCGATTGGAAGACCTGTGTCGGTTATCTGGTCGTCGTTGCGGCGCTGACCCTCAGCCTGCCCGGCGTGCAGGCCGTGCGCGCTGACGACGAGGCCGTCGTGATCTCCGTGAATCTCGTCGATTCGGGACCGAGCTGCGAATCGAGCTCCGACTCCGGCACCACGAGAGCAGCCCTGGTGTTCTTGGAGAGTGACTCCGATCCGTCCGAGGGGCCCGATCCGATCGCGCTCAACAACCAGGGCTATAGCTACCACCCGCCCGGTGTAGATCCTCGAGCGCGTCGACTCGAGCAGCACTGATCTCCGATCTGGTCCGCTTCGATACCGACCGTTCAATCTGGTGTTCTCGCTAGAACCGATTTCGCACGCCGCGCAATTCCGCGGATCAGATCGCTTCACCCCGAAGCCGCGAACGCGCAGCGAACACGAGCAGCATCGCTCCGATCAGCAGCACCATTCCCGGAAACCCAAGGGTAGGTACGTCTGGAGCCAATATTGATTCCGAGTCGTCATCGGCATTCACGCACTCTGGATCGGCGGGGTAATCCGTGAAGCCGTCGCCATCATCGTCGAGGCCGTCCGAGCAGCTCCTCTGTTCGATTACGGCCAGGATGTCAGCTCGGTAGAACGAGAGATCCGCTGCATAGAGTTTGTTGCCGTAGATCGATGTACTGGCCGGCTGGTCGGTGTACTGACTGATCGCGAAAAGAGTTCCTACCAGATACCAGCCGCCTCCGATCTTTGTGAAGGCGGCTCCGCCGGAGTCTCCGTTTGCGCCCGCGGCTTCGTCGCTGGTGGCGCTCGGGTCCAGCGGGTCTGTGAATGTCGTCGCAAAGCTGTACGTGTCGGTTACCAGTATGTCGATTTCCGAAACGATGTTGGTCCCCCAGCGCATGCTACGTCCGCTTCCCCAGTCGTAGCCTCCCAGGTCCAAGAAGGTGGTTGCTGCCCCGCGGTTGAGTCCATATCCGATTGCCGTGACGGGATCGCCGACCACAGGTGGGAAGTTGGGGATATCGAGCCTGGGAAGCCCCGGATCGTCAAAGATCCTGAAGACCATCAGGTCGGCCAGGCTGGTGTCCGGGTTTTCGAACCGGACTTTCGATCCCGGCACGGGAGAGTAGGTCTGGCCTTCGAAAACGACGTCTCCGACACCGACGTGGTTGGCGGTCAGCACCCAGCGACGCCCCAGATAGACGGCGGTCGTACCGCCCCGCGTTCCGAGGTTCGCCCAGCCCGGATCATCGGGGGGGGCGGTGACATTGCCGGTCCCGTCACCCGTTTCGATGATCACCGCCCGCGCATCGCCGAGCGGTGACCAGAAGCCCAGCGCAGCCAACAGCAGTGCCTTGACGGCCAACGCGCGAGCGGCGCGCAGCGATGCGCAGCCACCTGCGATGTCACGGCGATGTCGATCTACCACCACATTCTCGTTTTTCGGCAAAACGACAATCTGACTTCACCGGGGGAGTTGCACGCAGCGTGCCTCTCCGCTGCAGATTCGAATCCGGTATGCTGCGGGAGCACATTCACTCCAGTCTGAGGTCTTCCCATGCGACTCGGTCTCCTCACCGGATACTTCGGACCCGACATCCGCATCGATTACGATTTGATCCTGGAGGCGGAGCGCCTCGGGTTCGACTCGGTGTGGACGTCGGAAGCCTACGGCTGCGATGCGATCGTACCTCTTGCGTTCATCGCGGCAAAGACGACCACGATCGGACTCGGTACGGCGATCATACAGATGCCAGCGCGAACACCCGCGATGGCTGCGATGACCGCAATGACACTCGACCGCCTTTCGGGTGGTCGCTTCAGGCTCGGGATCGGACCGTCTGGCCCGCAGGTCGTGGAGGGTTGGCATGGCGTCGCCTACGGGCGCCCCCTTACACGTACACGCGAGTACGTCAGCATCGTTCGAAAGATCCTGGCGCGAGAAGATCGACTCGAACATCAGGGCTACCACTATCAGATCCCCTACACGGGGGAGGGCGCGACCGGGCTCGGGAAGCCGCTCAAGAGTATCCTTCACGGTCGAGCGGACATGAAGATCTATACCGCGGCGATCACCCTGAAGGGACTGGCGTGCAGTGGAGAGGTGGCGGACGGTGTATTCCCCGTCTGGATGGACCCCGGCAAACCGGAAGCGCTCGTTCCCTACATCGAAGAGGGGATTGCGAAGAGCGGTGGCGCCAAGAAGATGCACGACTTCGACATCGCACCCTTCGTGACGTGCATCGTCGGGGACGACCTCGACGCCTGTCGAATGCCCGTGAAGGGCATGCTCGCCCTCTACATCGGAGGAATGGGCGCTCGCGGAAAGAACTTCTACACCGATTATGCGACGCGGCTTGGCTACGAAGAGGCCGCGATCAAGATTCAAGACCTCTACCTCGACGGCAAGAAGGGCGAGGCGATGGCGGCCGTTCCGGATGAGTTGGCTGACTCGATCTCGTTGATCGGCACGCCTGATCGAATCGCAGATCGCGTACAGGCGTGGAAGGATTCAGCCGCAACCACGCTGCTGCTGGGCGCTCAACAACCCGAGGCCATCCGGCTGCTAGCGGAACTCGCTCTTTAGGATTCGGAGTTGGTCAGTGCCTGAAGACTTTTCCAAACGCGTCGTCGAGCTCGACAAGAAGTACGTGTGGCATCCGTACACGGAGATGAGCCATTACCGGAAGAACGTCGATCCCCTGGTCATCGTCGAGGCGGCTGGTTCTCGATTGATGGGTGCCGATGGGCGCAGCTATATCGATGCCAATGCGTCCTGGTGGACCTCGGTCGTGGGTCACAACCACCCGCGCCTCGTGTCGGCACTGCGTCGACAGTCCGAGGTGCTCTGCCATGCCGCACTGGGTGGGATCGCGCATTCCCCAGCGTCGGAGCTCGCAGAGGCGCTATGCGGTGTTGCTCCCGATGGGTTGTCGCATGTCTTCTACAGCGACAACGGATCGACGTCGATCGAAGTGGCGATGAAACTCGCGCTCCAATATTGGGCGCAAAACGGTCGCCCCGAGAGAACCCGCTTCGTGGCGCTCGAAGAAGGCTATCACGGTGACACGATTGGAACGACAGCGCTCGGCGGAGTCGAAGTCTTCCGGAGGCCCTTTTCTGCTGTGCTGCTCGATTGTCTCTATGTGCCGCCGGCGCGAGAGGCCTCGCGGCTCGCGAGCTGCCTCGAAGAACTCGAAGCGGTAATCGCTCGCAACGCCGATACGATCGCAGGCGTGGTCTTCGAATCGATGGTTCAGGGCGCCGCGGGCATGCGGATCTACGATCCCGCCATGTTGCGCAAAGCGCGCGAACTCTGCGATCGGCACGACATCTTCCTGATCTGTGACGAGGTGTTTACCGGTTATGGACGAACCGGGCCGATGTGGGCCTGTGAGCACGCCGGGATCGCGCCCGACCTGATGTGTATCTCCAAGGCCTTCACGGGTGGAGTCATGCCAATGGCGGCGACACTCGCCACCGATCGAATATTTGACGGATTCATCGGTGACGCAGATCGCGCCTTCTACTACGGACACACCTTCTGCGGAAACCCACTCGGCGCCGCCATCGCATTGGAGGTGCTCGAGGTCTTCGAGGATGAACACATCCTCGAACGAGCGAAGCCGAAGGCCGAGCAGATCGCGCACGCTTTCGAGCAGATGGGCGAACTTCCCGGCGTCGAGGCCACGCGTTCGATCGGGATGATTGGTGCTCTCGATTTGCAGGGCGACGGCGGTTACCTGGCCGAGCTGGGTTGGCGGGTCTACAGCGAAGCGCAGCGCCGCGGTGTGTACCTGAGACCTATCGGCAATGTGGTCTACGTGGTGCCCTCGCTCAATATTCCCGATGAAGATCTGTCCGAACTGCTGACCGTTGTTCGCGAGAGTGTGGCGTCTGCCACGGAAGGGTAGGCGGGGCGAGAATTGCGCATGATCTCGGAGCGTCGCGTTGGGGGCGCGCTCCGGCATGCAGATGCGCTGGGCTAGGATTGGGCCGTGGCAGAACGAGCGGATGTTCTGATCGTAGGCGGTGGTGTGATCGGGACTTCGATTGCCTGGGCGCTGGCCAATCGCGGCGTCACCGGAATCGTCGTTGTCGATCTGTACCTCGCCGGCGTCTACGCGTCCTCAGAATTGAATGCCGGTGGCGTCCGCGCGACCTGGTGGCAGCCGGTCAACGTTCAATCGTGTCGCGCGACGCTCGAATTTTTCAACGAAAACGCTGAAGCGCTCGGTTGCA
>JAFDAW010000379.1 GCA_019313605.1 Deltaproteobacteria bacterium | reverse complement strand
CCGTCGCGCTCGAAGCGGAATCGACGCAGCGTGCGTCGCGCTTCGCTCCTGGCGCCCCTCGTCGGACCGCGACGTGATCGCCCCCTCGGATGCTCCCTCCTGCGCGTCGCCGTAGCCATGTTCGATGAAGCCGTGGTGACTGAGATAGCGAAGCAGATGCCGAGCGCATTCATCCGCGCTTCCACGGACGAGGCTCAAATCGTTATCGGCGGTTTCGCCCAGCCCGAACAGCGCGTTCATGCGCTCGATGGCGCGTCCCGCAACGCGCGATGCGTGATCGCCGAGCCGCACCCGAGGCGTGGCGGGCTCCCATTCGACGCCGCTCGACGTCCTGGGAGCGGATGAATCGCCGCCGGCTGCTTTCTCCGCATCGATGCGATAACGGGAGACATAGGGCCCTCGCGCGACGCTGTCCGCGACAACGAGAACCGCGCGCCCGCGAACCCCGAGGACATCTCGAGCACCGCGGCCCATATCCCGGGTGACCACGAGCCGATCGGATTCCAGCTGCACGTCGAGCACATCGTAGACGAGCGCGGCTCCGCTCTCTTCGGCCAGGCGCGCGGGTAACGCGTCGCCACACTCGCCACATCCGCCCCGCCCGATCAACGCGACGTCGACCCCGTCGATCTCGAGGTTCGAGATCTCTGCGACCGTCTCGATGCCAGCGGCGCGCGCAAAACAGCGCGCATCCGCATCGGACGCGTACGCGCAGATAGCCGGCCCAAATCTCGCGATCGCGAGCGCAACCGCACCGCGATCCGACATCGGAAACGCCGAGGCTCCAGTGGGGGTTTCCGACGAAGCGGATCCGATGATGACCGCAACGCGCGTCATCGCGAGGCCTCATCCGAACGCGGCATCCGCTCCGCGACGAGCTCTGCGAGATCCTTGACGGCCGTGGGCTTTCCGTCGGGAAGCGCCTGGTTCCCGGCTTCCAGCATCGGCTTGCAGAAGGGACAACCGGTGACGAGCGTCTTCGCGCCGGTCTCCGCTGCCTCGCACGAACGGATGTTCTCGACGCGATCTTCACCCGGGACATCGAGCCAGAGACCGCCCCCTCCGGCGCCACAACAAAAAGACTCCTTGCCGCTGCGCGGCATCTCGACGCGCGCATCACTCATCGCGTCGATCACCGCGCGCGGTGCCGCGGTTTCGCCGTTGCCTCGGCCGAGATAACAGGGATCGTGGTAAGTGACCGGCCCGAGCCCTTCCATTCCGGAAAGCTTGCCCTCCGCGATCATGCGCGCGAGAAATTGGCTGTGGTGCTCGACAGTGAAGGACGCGCCGAACTCCGGGTATTCGTTCTTCATCGTATTGAAACAGTGGGGACAGTGAGTCAACACCGTCTTCACGGAGTGACCCGCGAGTGTCGCGATGTTTTCACGCGCGCACTGCTGAAACAATCCCTCCTCGCCCGCACGTCGCGCGGGGTCACCCGTGCAGCGTTCGCGAGAGCCCAGTATGCGATACTGAATTCCCAGATGATCGAGGATCGCAATCATCGCTCTCGACACCGACTGGCCATCCGGATCGAAACTTCCCGCACAACCGATCCAGTAGAGCAGTTCGACTTCCTCGCCGGGCTCGGCGACCGGGGGGTTCAGGCCCTGCGCCCAGGCGAGGCGCTGGTCGTTGTCCTTGCCGAAGGGATTGAACGCGTTTGCGGTCGCCTCGAAGAGGTCTGACGCGGCGTCGGGAATCGAACCCGCTTCGACGCTGGCTCTGCGGAGTTCGACGATCTTGTCGTAGACATCGATGCCAACCGGACAGGCCTCGTTGCACGCGCCGCAGGTCGTGCAGGACCAGAGCGCGTCGGCTTCGAATCGACCCGGCAGGTCACTGGCATCGACAACACTTTCAGCATCCGTCAGCGCCTCTCGAATCCCGAGTACGATTTCGCGTGGCCGCAGCGACTTTCCGGCCGCTGCAGCAGGGCAGACAGTGTTGCAACGCCCGCATGTCGTACAGGCATCCGCCTGGAGCAGGTCGTTCCAGTCGAGAGCGCGAACCGTCGCAGCTCCGGGCGCAACCTCGGCTGAAGCGGGCTTGCGCAACGCGGCGATCGGACGCCGTCGACGCTGCGACCAACTCGCGGCGCCGTAGACGATGTGGGCAAAGAAGAGCCACGGAACGAGTGCGAAAAACAGCACGCAGAAGAGCGCGTGACCGCACCAGAGTGCGCGATGCCAGGTCTGAAGCGTTTCTGCAGAGACGTCCGCGGC
>JAFDAW010000119.1 GCA_019313605.1 Deltaproteobacteria bacterium | reverse complement strand
GTGCGGCAAGGCCAGGATACGCTGGGTAAGGGGCGCCCGCAGACCTTGAACCATTTCGATTCCAACGCTGTCGTGACCATTCAGGAGGCTGTGGACGAAGGAGGCCGCAACCCGGCCAAGAAGATGTTCCTGAATGCTGCCGGCGAAGTGACTTCCCAATGCCTACTAGACGCAGAGGGCAAGAAACTCAACACACGCGCGATCTTCGTCGGGGGGACGATCGCCGAGGTATTAGTCGATACAACGGGTAACGGCGTGGCAGATAATCGCGACGTGTACGAAAACGGAAAGAGCGTGCGCACCGAAGTCGACACCAACAACGATCGCAAACCCGATGTCACGATCTCGATCGCGCCGAGCGGTGCTTCGAGACAAGACGAGGACACCGACTTCGATGGAATCATCGATCACCGCTTCGACGGTGACGCGCCTGTCGACATACCGGCCGGCACGAAGTTGGCTGGCGAGAAATTCGGAAGACTCGACTGCGGAAGCTTCCACGGCTTCTGGTGGAAGCGATAGAGCGACCCGATCGAAAATGCGATCCGGCGCTATTCCGCTTTAGCTCGCTCCGAGCAATAGAGTGCGGAGGCCGCGTGGGTCGCGAGTAGATCGAAGAGTTCGAAGTCGAGCGGGGCGAGCCGCTTCTGCTTCTGATCCAACAACCGAAACACCGCGATCGCTCCAATCAATTTCTCGTCGAGAACCAGGGGAACACAGGCGGTCAGCCCCGAATCCGCGTCTACGACTTCTCCGTCGATGGAGTTGACGACGTAGCGCTGGCCCGTTCTTACGACTTCCTGAAGTGCTTCCGAGGCCTCTTCGATCCGACTTTCGTTCAGCCTCACGCGCCGGAGGTCTTCCGGGTCGATACCGAGGGAATCGACGAGATTGAATTTGCCAGTGTCGCTGTCCATTTCGAAGATCGCGAGCTCTTCGGAACCGATCATATTGACGATGATCTCCTCGATCACCGCGATCACCTCGTTCCGATCGATCGTCTCGTGAAGTCGGTAACTGGCCACGTAGAGGCTGGCGAGGTCGCTGTTCTGCTGTTCGATCTCCTGGAACTGATCCAACAGACTCTGGCTTTCGGTTTCGATCTGATCGATACGCTCGGCGAGTTTCTGTCGTTCCGACTCGGCGATTCCAAGCTGCTGCTCGCCCTGTCGTTGTTGTTCCTCGAGATCGCTTACGAGTGAACGGAGACGGACGTTCTCCTGGATTAGCTTTTCGATGTATTTATGGGTGTTATCACGAACCTGGAGGACGTAGTCCTCGTTTCGTCCATCGTCATTTTTCATCGTGTATCCTGGGTCGGGTGTTTTCGCGCCAGGACCCGCATCCATTCCTGGCACCTCAGTTTATTGTTCACTGCCATCCGCCAACTTGTGAATCTTCTCCAACAATTCGGCAGCGCCGATCGGCTTGAAGATGTAATCGTTGCAGCCACTCGCGAAGCCCTCATCGACGTGCGTAGGCTCACTCCGCGTCGTCACCATGATGATCGGGATCGACTCCGTGGCCTCGTGATTTCGGATCAACCGACACGCCTCGAAGCCGTTCATCCGCGGCATCACGACATCCATCAAGATCAGGTCCGGCTGTTCAGCCACGGCCTTTTCGACACCCTTGATGCCATCCTCGGCCATGATGACCTCGCAGTCTCTCAGAGACCGGAGGATGAGCTCCTGGGTCATCGCTGCGACTTTCGAATCGTCGACAATGAGGATCTTCTTCGGCTGCATCCACACTCCCGCTGGAACCGTCGAGCTCGGACGGTCTACCCCTGGGAAATCCCACATCCGCTCGTTAGAGCGTATCGGCCGCCCGGAAACCAGCTTGACCGCAACCGGCAAGAAGCCCTGGAAGAGCCGCGGAAAGGCCCAGGATCGGCCAATCGAGCGATTTACCGGGGCGCGCGCTGCGCGGGCGATCGGTTAGAGATTCGAGTAGGGCTCGGATTTTCTGAGCCAGCTGCGATCGGATTCGAACTAGCGGCCTCGCCAGACGGGGGGCCGCTTCTCGATGAAGGATTTCGGGCCTTCGAGGGAGTCCTCCGATTTCAGCATCCGTTCGTAGTGCTTGAGCTTTCCACTTCGGAGCAGCTCGAAACTCGCCTGCTCACTCAACACGGCGGTCGAGTTGACGATCTCCTTGGTTGCCGCAACCGCAAGCGGGGCCTTGGAGGCAATCTCGTCGGCGAGTGCATTCGCCTCGACGAGCAGGTCGCTTTTTGCGACGACACGGTTGACGACCCCCCAGCGGTGGGCCTCGGTGGCTGGCATGCGGCGTCCGGTGAGCATCATCTCGATCGCCACGTGGTACGGAATCCTGCGCGGCAGACGAATCGCGCCACCCGCGTCGGCTACGATCCCAATGTTGACTTCGGGCAGGAGAAATTCGGCGTGCCCGGCGGCCAGCACCAGATCACATGACAGCGCGAGTTCGAAACCGCCGCCTGCGGCAATCCCGTTGACGGCTGCGATCACGGGCTTTTGCAGATCGAACAACTCCGTGAGTCCCGCGTAGCCGCCCGGCCCGTTGTCGACCTCGACGGCTTCCTCCTCGGCGGAGTTCAGGTCCCAACCCGCCGAAAAAAAGCGATCTCCGGCAGCTGTGATGATCGCCGCTCGCAATTCGGAGTCGTCCCGATACGCGATGAACGCAGCACCGAGTGCGCGACTCGTCGGGCCGTCGATTGCGTTCGCCTTGGGACGGTCGATCGTCACCGTCATGACCGCGCCTCGTCGCTCGATTTGGATTTCGTCGCTCATTGAATTGGCCTCCAAGAGATCACCATGTTCCGCCCATGTGCTCGCCCCCGTCTACGTCCAGCGTAGAACCCGTGGTGTACGCAGCTGCGGGAGAAACGAGATAAGCCACCGCGAGCGCCATTTCTCGCGCGGTTCCCTCGCGCGCAATCGGCAACTTTTCGATCGCGGCGTCCAGGGCCGCCCGGTCGTATTGCTCGAGTGCGGGCGTATCGATCGTCCCGCCCGCAACCGTGTTGATCCGAATGCCGGCGCGCCCCCACTCGCGAGCCAGCGTTTTGGTCAAATTGATCACACCCGCCCGTGCGGCAGCCGCGTGCGCATAGCCGGGCGATCCATTGTTCACGACGATCGCGATGTTCACGATGTCTCCGGGCTTGCCGGCCTCGAGCAAGCGGTGGCCAAACGCCGAAGTCATGTGCCAGGTACCGTTTAGATTCAAATCCACGACCGCGCGAAAGCCATTCGCCGAAATCTCCACGGCCGGGGCCTCGAACTGCCCTCCCGCGTTGTTCACGAGGATGTCGGGCAGCCCATGTTGGTCGACGACCGCCTCGAAGAGTGCGTCGACCTCGCTTTCATCGCGAATGTTGACCGCGTGTGCGTGGGCTTCGATGCCTTCCGCCTTCAACGCGACGACCGCTTTCTCGAGCCTTTCGAAATCGCGCGCGGCAATGACGATCCGAGCTCCGAGGCTGCCGAGTTCGCGCGCCGTCGCGAAGCCAATTCCGGTTCCACCCCCGGTGATGAGAGCGAGCTTTCCATTGAGGAGATTCGGCGCAAAAACGGGCATGTCGTTCAAGGATTCGCCCCCGACCAGAAGGTGAAGATGACCGGCTACTGTATCATCGCCGACCGGGTTTTGACACGGAATAGAGGGCACAATGGGAGGTCGCGCGAACATCGAACGCCTGTTGAATCCGCGGAAAATCGCCTTCATCGGCGGTCGCGATCTCTCCATCCCGATCGAAGCCGCTCGAACGATTGGCTACGAGGGTGAGATCTGGGTCGTCAACCCCAAGTATCCCGAGATCGGAGGCGTTCCCACGGTCGCTTCGATCGCAGATTTACCGGCAACGCCAGATGCCGCGTATCTGGCGGTTCGCGCAGAATTGACCGTCGAGTTGGTTGCGGAACTTCGCGCGTCGGGCTGCGCGGGTGCCGTCTGTTTTGCGGCGGGTTTCGCAGAATCGGGCAGGACCGACCTGCAGGACCAGTTGCGAGAGGCCGCGGGCGAGATGGCCGTGGTCGGGCCGAATTGTTACGGCGTCCTCAACTACCTCGACCGCACCGCACTCTGGGCCGACTTCCACGGCGGCAAGCCCGTCGATCGGGGGGCGGCGATCATCAGCCAGAGCGGAAATCTGAGCTTGATCCTCAGCATGGCCGACCGCGCGCTGCCGCTCTCGCACTTGATCTCCAACGGCAACCAGGCGGTGCTCGAGGCGAGCGACTTCATCGACGTGTTGGTCGACGATCCCCGCGTGTCCGCCATTGGCCTCTACGTCGAAGAGCTGCGCGACATCCCGAAGTTCTGGCGCGCCGCCGTGCGAGCGCTCCGGAACGGAAAACCGATCATCGCGCTCAAGAGCGGTGTGTCCGAGATCGGCAGCCAGATGACGCTGCACCACACGGGCTCCTCGGCTGGCGTCGATGCGTTCTACCAGGCGATGTTCGATCGATTGGGTGTGGTGCGGGTTCGCTCCATCCCCGAAATGCTCGAGAGTCTGAAGATGTTCTGCACTTCGGGGGCATTGCCAGGCAACCGTCTCGGTGTATTGACCTGTTCAGGTGCCGATTCCGCGATGGCTGCGGATTGCGCATCGGAACTCGGCTTTGAACTTCCACCGCTCTCGCCGACCCAGCAGGCGAACTTCCAGGAATACATTGCAGACTTCGTCAACCTCACGAATCCGTTCGACTTCAACACCCAGATCTGGGGAAAGCCCGAGCTCGAGGTTCGCTGTTTCGAAGACATGTTGCGCGACGAGCAGTACGACGTGGTCGCACTGATTCACGACTTCCCGGCACCCCAGTACAGCGACCTCTCCAACTGGGAGAGCATCGGCAATTCGTTTGTCGAGGCGCGCCGCAACATCGGCAAGCCATCGGTGATGATCAGCAACTTTGGCAAGACGGTTCCCGAGAAGATGGCCGAGCGGTTGGTTGAAAACGGCGTGACGCCACTCGGAAGCATTCGGGACGGCCTGGCCGCGGTTCGCCATGCGGCGTGGTACGGAATGCACCGCGCCCGGCTCCTCGAAGCGGACGACCTGGAAGAGCCGATAAAGGCCGACGCCGGCTGAACCCGAGGCGCCGCGGGAAGGTGAGGAGATTGTCCAACCACCCTTCCCCGCTAACCAGCGATCTGCCCCCACGCGTCCCGAAGCTCATCGCGAAACTCAGGGTGCGCGATTGCGATCAGCGCATCCGCTCGCTCCTCTTCGCTTCGCTGAGCGAGCTCGGCGGCCCCGAATTCCGTCACCACGACATCCACTTCGTGCCTCGGTGTCGTGATACACGCACCGGATTCGAGCTGAGCCGAAATCCGCGAGCTGCGCACGCCTTCGATTTCGACCGTCGAGGGCAGACAAATCAGTGAATGACCGCCGGCTGAGAAGGCGGCCCCGGATACGAAGTCCATATGTCCACCGATGCCGGAGTACTGATGTGCGCCAACGCGATCCGCGGCAATTTGACCAAAGAGATCCAGAGCCAACGCGCCGTTGATCGAAACAAACTGTCGATTCTGCGCGATGATCGCCGGAGCGTTCACCTGGTCGACGGGGAGGAAGCGCACTTCCTCTCGGCCATCGAGCCAATCGTAGAGCTCCCGCGTGCCGGCGGCGAAGGTGGTGATCGAGTAGCCGTCGTAGATTCCCTTCTGGTTCGTGACCTTTCCCGCCTGGTGCAGACGCATCAGTCCCGTCGTGAACATTTCAGTGTGAACTCCGTAGTCGGAGCCGGAGTGTTCGACCAGGAGGTCGGCGAGTTCGCCGGGAACACCGCCGATTCCGATCTGGATCGTCGAGCCGCTTGCGATATACGGCAGCGCGTTCTCGGCGATCGCCCGATCGACGGGAGTGCTGGGCGGATCGGCGAGGATAAGCGGAGACCGGTCGCTTTCGACGATCACATCCACTTCCTCGACGGAAAGTGTGTGCGGCAATTCGGGTGGGCTTCCGAAGGTGCGCGGCAGCGCGGGATTCACCTCTACGATTAGCAGCCGATTCGGATCGCGGCCCGCACGATGTATTTCGTCCACCGAGGCTCCCGCGTGAAGCGACAGGCTCATCTGCCCCGCCGCGTCCGGCGGCGTCGCGGCCGTCGCCACGATCCGGGGGCACAACGCAGCCGCAATATCGCGAAATCGACGAAAATCGGCGGGCACGAAACGCACATCATGGCCCGCCGCGCGGAGCCCACGCTCCACGGGCCCGAAGAACCCGCTGCGCAACTGCACGCCGCGCCGGGTGAAGATGCGAAATAGGTCACTCAGGAGCGCGCTGAATACGACCAGTTCTTCGAAATCGTCGCGTTCACCGAGCGCGTGGAGAAAAGCCGACGGTTGCCCCGTAGCCAGCGGCAGGCCCAGCGTGTCCTTCGCCCCGACCAGGGCGGCCGCATCGGTCAGCGAACGTAGTTTCGTCTCCCAGGCCGTCATCTCGAGATCATCGTTTCCCAGAGTCCCCCCGCCGACGCTAGACCGAAATGCGGGGCCGATTCAAGAGCGCACGCTCGAGAGAAGTTCGCGAAGGCAGCCCGGATTTGCGATTTTCCCGCTTCTCGTGCCCTGAGAGAGCACTTCGTTGGCATTTTCCGCGCCAGCGGTCGAAAGTATCGAGAAAGGCACTTGAACCCATCGCCGAGGCGTGGTGGGATAGCACCTCTAAACCGAAGGAGTCCCTCAATGCTTGGTTGCGAATCGGATCCGAATTCACGGCAACGGAATTTTCGCCGCGCCGCACTGTTCGCGGCGCTCATTGGCATTCTGCTGGCTCCGTCCCTGAGCCAGGCGGTCGAGTACACCGCCGCCCGAAAGGCCGGACGCGGAATGGCGGCGATGACGACTTGCTTCCTGGAGATTCCGGGCAATATGGTCGAACAGAGCCGGCAGCACGGCGCGGGTGCAGGCGTACCGCTCGGCTTCGTTTTCGGGCTCGGGAAGATCGTAGTTCGGGTGCTCGTGGGCGCCTACGAGTTCGTCTCGGCGCCGTTCGAAGCGCCCGACGGTTTCGTGCCGATCATCGAGCCCGAATTTCCCTGGTCTTACTTCGACGAGCAACCCGCGTCTTCGAGCAGCAATTGATCCGATTAGATGAACGAATTCCCAGTGAGCCAACGGCAGTCGCAACAGTGATCGGCGAGCCCTTGCATCTTTCTGGCTCGGAGGCATCGCCGTGACTGCGAGCAATGGGATCGCGATTCCGATCGATTCGATCTTCCACCCGACCGACCTATCGGAGGCCAGCTTCGTAGCCTTCGTGCACGCACTCAAGATCGCGCTGCTCGCCCAGTCAGAGCTGACCATCCTCCACGCCGCCAACAGCGGTGGCGACAAGGTCAGCTGGAAGGACTTCCCGGGCGTTCGGCAGACCCTCGAACGCTGGGGCGAGCTGCCCAAGGGCAGCTCGACGCGTGCGATTTCGGAACTCGGTATGACGGTGGAGAAGATCGCCGGCCGCGGACCGAAGCCAGTCAAAACCGTCACCAGTTATCTACAAGCGAATCCCGCGCAGCTCGTGGTGCTTTCGAGCGAGGGGCGCGAGGGAATTCCGCGCTTTCTCAAACCGTCGTTCGCGGAACCCGTCGCGCGCAAAACGCGGGCCATGACACTCTTCGTGCCGAGCCACGCCAGCGGATTCGTCGATGGGGACACCGGGCGCGTGACGCTGGACCGGATCCTGCTTCCGTTCAACCACAAACCCCGCTCCCGGCCCGCGATCAACCTCGCGAGGGCATTCGTGCGCGCCTTGGACGACGACGGGGGCGTATTTGATCTGCTCCACGTCGGTGAGAGAGGCAAGGCACCTGCCGTCGACATTCCGGACGAGATTGGCTGGACGAGCGAAAAGCATTACGAAAGCGGCGACGTCGTCGATGCGATCCTACGCGTTGCCGAGGAGAAGGGTGCCGAGTTGATCGTCATGACCACTACGGGGCGCGACGACCGAACAGGTCGTGCGCGCGGCGAACTGCCCGGTTCTCACGATCCCGGAGGGCTGAGCGGGCTTCGCCCACGTCGACCCCGCGCAGTCGACGGCACGTCTATCTGGTGACTCCGGCCTCAGGTCAATCGGGCGCTTGATGGTCCTCGGCGCCAGCGCTCACTCGGGCCTTCTCGAGGCTCTCGATCCGCGACGCAATCGCCTCGGCGAGCAGATCCAATGCCTCGTTGTGGGCACCCACGAGCGCATCGGAGCCGCCGCCCGCGATCGGCCTGCGAATCGCGAAGTGCCCGCTCCACGGCCCGGCCTCGCCGCTGCCGGCGCGAATCAGCCAGTTCGCGCGCAACACCACCGCTTCTCCGCCAATCCCCTCGAACGCGTGGAAATCCACCGCGACCCGATAATCCAACGCGAAGGCGGACTGGGCGGGATAGACGATCACGCGCTGCGTACCGAGTTTGGCGCCGAGGCTTTCGCCCAGGACGCTCAAAACATTGGACGAGAACCCCCCCGCCCAACGACGGGAACCGTCGACCACGACCTGAGGCGTCGACCCGCCCGGCCGCGTCACCCACTCGGGCCGATCCAGGTAACGTGGGACGCGAATCGGTCCCACGCCAATCGCGAGACCATCGGACGCGCTCGTGGCTAAAGATTCGGAAATCGGGTTCATCGTGTAGAGGCTGACGTTCGGGCTTCTGCCCAAACAACCGACCACGAGACCCGCGGCGACGATCGCCGCCACCCTGCAGCTGACCGCGTGTCGAAGCAGCCTCATTGTCCGGCCTCCTTCTTACCCCGGAGGAGCGACTCGGGATGTTCCTCGAGTTGCTCGGCGAGCCGCCGGATCGCCTGCGCGGCGTCCGCCAACTCGAACAACAATCGCTTGAGCTCGACGCTCGCATCTGAATCCGGCGCAATCAGCGAATCTGCCGACGCCAGCGTGCGCTCGGCTTCGGTGAGCGTGGCGACGAGCGAAGGCATCATCTCCTCGTTCAGTGACTCGCCCAACACGCTCAGCTCCTTCAACGTTTGATTCAGGTTCGCTCCGATCTGCTCCAGCGGCATGCTCGACAGACGATTGACGAACTGCATCAGCCCCGCCTTGAGCTCTTCGATCGGGCTCGGAATCGTCGGGTACCGGGGCACCGGGCCGCTCCAGTCGATCTCCGCTGGCGAAGCATCGGGATAGAAGTCGAGACCGACGAGAAGTTGCCCCGTGAGGAGGTTTCCCGTTTGAAGCTGTGCACGCATCCCGCGCGCCACCATCTTCTGCCAGCGTTCTTTTCGAGTACCCTCTTCCTGCCCAGTGAACTCGATCAACTCGGGGTGGACTTCAATCAACACGGGGATGCGTGGAGTCGCCGTCTCCAGGTCGAAGACGAGCTTGACGTCGAGCACCTCGCCGATCTTGATTCCCCGAAACTGCACCGGCGCCCCCTTCGACAAGCCGCCCACCGACTGCTCGAATTCCAGCAGGAACCGATTCCCTACGCCTAGAACGGGTTCCCGGGTTGCGATCCGATTCTTGTAGAGGGCGAAGATCCTCCCCTCTTCGACGGGCCCGCCTGGTTCGAGGTTGCTGGGCGTGTCGAACGCGATCCCGCCGATCAGCAGCGAAGTCAGCGATACCGTGTCGATCTCGACGCCTTCCGCGCTCAACGACATGTCGACCCCACTCACATTCCAGAACTGGGTATTGCGCTGAACGCGTTTGTCGTGCGGCGCCATGACGAACACCTTCGTGGTCACGAATAGACCGCTCTCGTCCAATTCGTAGCTCGCGACCTGGCCGACCTTGATGGAATGAAAATACACTGGCGAGCCGACCTCTACCGATCGCAACTCGGACGAACGCAGCGTAAACAGGCTCCCGTCTGCGTCCGAAGTCACCACGGGCGGAACATCCAAGCCCTCGAAGGCCCTCCGGCTCTCGCCCTCGTGCGAAGGATCGATCCCGATGTAGGCCCCCGAAAAGAGCGTACTGAGCCCAGAGACGTGTCCGGCACTCACCTGGGCGCGGACGACCCAGAAGTGGGTGTTCTCCGTCAGGTAGGGAATCGATTCCTTTACCAATCGCGCTGTGACGACGACGTGCGACAGACCTCCCGCCAGTTCGATTGACTCGACGGAACCGATCTCCACATCTTTGTATTTCACCTTCGTCTTGCCGGCTTCGAGTCCCTCGGCAGTTGCAAAGGTGATCGTCACGGCGGGGCCGCGCTGCGAAAAGGTGTGATAGGTGAGCCAGCCGCCGACCAGCGCTGCGACGATCGGGATGATCCAGACAATCGACGGCCGGCTGCGCTGTTCGATGACGGCGTCGCGAACGCCGCCAGACGAGGCCGTGTTCGGGCCGTCCGAGTTTCTTTCGCCCTCAGCCATTCGACTCCCTCACCCGATCCCAGATCAGTCTCGGATCGAAACTCTCCGCCGCGAGCATCGTCATGACGACGACGCCCGCGAAGTATACGGCACCCAACCCGGCTTCGATGGTGGCTAGATTTCCGAGGCTGACCAGAGCCACCAGGATCGTCACCACGTAGATATCGGTCATCGACCAACGCCCCACGGCCTCGACGACGTGGTAGAGCTTGGTCCGCTCCACGGGCCGCCAACTCGAGCCTTTTTGTATGGAAATCAGCAGAAAAGTCAACGCGATCAACTTCAACAGCGGCACCACCACGCTCGCGAAAAAGACGATCAGCGCGAGCGGCCACATCCCGTGAACGAGCAGGTAGATGGCGCCACTGAGGATCGTGTCTTCCTGCGCCTTTCCCATCGAGATCACCCTCATCACCGGGAAGATGTTGGCCGGCACGTAGAGCATCGCCGCCGTGATCACGAGCGCCCAGGTTCGGTTGAGGCTGTCGGGCTTGCGCCGGTGAACGACTGCGTGACAGCGCGGACAATGTGTCGCAGCGTGATGTGCACCACCTTCGAGCGCAACGACGAAACCGCAATCGTGACAGCTCGCGAGGTTTTCACCTCTGGAAGTCTCAGAATTCGGGGTCATTCTTCGAGCCCAATCCTTCGCCAGACCCACTCTGCGTCCAGCGATGATGACGCGGCCGCCAACACCGGAATCAGCAGCACGAACGACCAGAGCGCGAGCCCGGGCACGATCTGGGCCATGTCGAGTAATTTCACCAGGGAAACCAGGACCCCCATGATGAAGACTTCCATCATGCTCCAGGCCTGCACGCTGCGCAGCACGCGAAACACGCGCGCCTGTCCGGGTATGCGCAATCCCAAACGCAACGGCCCCAGCACGAAGATCAGCGAAGAGATCTGCAACAACGGTGCGAGGATCGTCGTCAGCAGAACCAGCGATGCGACGATCGGCGATCCCTGTTCGTAGAGAGAGCGCACGCCCGTCGAAAGCGTGGTGTGCGTGACGTTCCCCTGCATCTTGAGCGCGAGGAATGGGAATGCGTTGGCGGCGATAAACAAAAACAGACCGGCCAGGGCGAAAGCGAGCGTTCGATCGAGGCTATCCCCGACCCTTTTATACAGAACGCTGCCACAGCGCGGGCAGCGAGCGGTGCCGCCCACTGGAACGTTTCCGACGCGGCTCGGAAGATCGCACGCGTGGCACAGGGTGAGCCAGCCGGCCGGAATCGACAGTTCCGCGCTACCCAAGGCCTTGAAGTTGAGATCGAGCATCCGAGCCCCTTGGCGTTATGCTGCCGCAGACGGCTTTCTGAGTTCACATTTCGGATCGCCGATACCAGGCGAAGCTTAGCCTCCAAGCGCGGCTTTGCCCGGCACCTTCTCCGCCGCCCCTGGCGGGTCCGACAATGCGTGCCGGTGGCTGTGTGTCGAGATTCCGGCCCGCCGAAGATCCGTCGCGAGCTTCGTCCGCATATCGTTGGTGAGCATCCACGCGTCCGAAGGTGTCCGCGCCCAGGCGGCGACCCTTCGGCGAGTTCGGAGGCTAGTTTTTTGGCGCTTCGGGTGCAGAGGTGCCGAGCCACTTTCGATAGAAGCGCGGCGTGGCGAAGGCGAGCCACAGCGCGATCACGGAGATGACTTCGACCACACCGAGTGAAAGATCAAGCCAACCCGACCACACGCCATGGAGCTCGTAGACGATGTACATCGGGATATAGATGAAGTAGGTAATCGAAGCGAGACTCGAGTAGAACCCGATCAGGAAATACCGATTGGCAATGATCGGGTCGATCAAACCGAGCGGGATCCGACGTCGAGAAATCAGATACTGCCGGATGGATTCGAACGCCAACCACACGAACGGCGCCGCGCTGCCCACCCACTCGAACCAGAATCCCCTGGAGGACAACGGCGCATAACCCTCCCAGTCTCCCTCCACTGCCGAAATCACCAAGCCAATAGCGATCAGAGCGAAGCTGAATCCGACCGCGAAGCCGCCCCATCCCGAGTCGCGGCGGAATACCTTCCACGTGAACAGCGCGATCGAAACGCAACAGGCGGCCGCACAGATCCGGCCAGCGAACGTAAGCGGCGCGAGAAATTCTTCGTAACCCGCAACGAAGCCGATTTCAGCAAAACCAAACGAGAAGCCATTACAGAGCAGCGCCCAGCCGAGAAAATAGCTCGGGCCGCCATTTTCGCGTGCCGCCGTCTGAAGTAGGTAGATTCCTACAGCGACATAGGAAATTCCAGCCAGGAACACGATGAGAATGCCCGCTTCCTGTACTAGCTCTTCGACCATCGAAACGCCTCTTCAGCCCGGAGCTTCCTGCGATGAATACCCGCGCCCTATCGCTACACATCGTCTGGTCGATTCAGAGACTTGAACCTGTAAGTGCCAGCGATACGGCTATAGGGAGGGGCGAACTCGCGGTCTTCTGGCGCACGCAGAACCGTGGTGTAAGCGCATCTCGAACCCGTCGGGTGCAGGAGTGAACCGCTCAGCAGGTCGGCGTTCAGTTCGATTGAAGCAGACGAAAACATTGATGCAGTGCGATCCCCGCGGCCGTTGCGACGTTCAGGGAATCCACGCCGGAAGCCATCGGGATTCTCACCCGCCAATCGACGGCCGTGAGAGTTGCCTCATCGAGGCCTTCGGATTCCGCACCGAGGATGAGTGCGATCCGCTGCTCGACCACGGCCTCGCCCCCCAACGCAGCGAGATCGATCGCCCCAACCGCTGTCGAAAGCGCCACGGTCGCAAAGCCCGCCGCCCGAAGTCGATCGATCGCATCGGGCCAGCCGTTCAGGTGGGCGAACGGCGTCAGCAGCGTTCCCCCCATCGAAACGCGCACGGCCTTTCGGTAGAGGGGATCTGCGCAACCGCCCGAGAGCAACACGGCATCGGCGCCAAATCCCATCGCGTTGCGAAAGACATTACCGACGTTTTCGGGATTCGCGACCTGCTCCAACCCGACCAGCAGCCGGGGCTGCGATTCCAAGATTTCATCCAACGAGCGCTCCGCACCGCGTTGCGCGAGTGCGATGCAGCCGCGGTGGAGGTTGTATCCGATCAGCTTTTCGAGGAGGCCCGAGCTGACGACATAGACAGGTGTCGTTTCTTCGAGCTGCGAAAGCACTTCGCCAAGTGCCTCGAGCGCCGTCTCCGTCACCAAAACGGAGCAGACTGAATAACCCGAAGCCGAGATCAGACGCTGCACGCACAGGCGACTCTCGACCACGAACAGGCCGCGAGCATCGCGCAGCGCCGAGTCCTTGACATTGCGATAGATCGAGATCCGCGGATCGTCGAGTTGCTCGATCGGTTCCAGTCGCATCGGCAGCCCGCTACGCGAAGCGGTCGGCGAGGGATTGGTGGTCGGCGTAGGGAGGCGCGAGGGGATCCCCGTCGGCACTCTCGAGCGGTTCGCGCAGGCCCGCGAAGCAGCGCTTGAGTTCGATCATGCGCCGCACCGGGTTCTCGAGTCTCGCGTCGGGCGCGCGTTCCAACCCGCGAAGCACTTCTTCACGGAGCCCGGGGTCCTTGCAGACCAGCAGCGAGTCCACACCGG
>JAFDAW010000118.1 GCA_019313605.1 Deltaproteobacteria bacterium | reverse complement strand
GGGATTGGCGACAAGAAGATTCAGGTCATCAAGGAAGTACGTGCGATCACCAGCCTTGGCCTCAAGGAAGCCAAGGAGTTGGTGGAGAGTGCACCCAAGGCGATCAAGGAAGGAGTTGCCAAGGACGAGGCACAAAAGATCAAAGAGAAGATCGAGGGAGCCGGCGGCCAGGTCGACATCAAGTAGATCAGCACGGCGACATGGGCGCGTGTGTCAGCTTTGTTGACGCACGCAGCGGTTCAATGCAACTCGAATAAATTTTGGCGAGGCGAAACGTGAATCAAGTTGCGTTCTCCGAGAATCTGCCCCGAATACGCAAGGGCTACTCCAAGATCCCCGCGGTCCTGGAAATTCCGGATCTCATCCAGATCCAGAAGCAGACCTTTCAGCGTTTTCTGCAGACCGACATCGAGATGGAAAAGCGCGAAAACGTCGGCCTGCAGGCGGTGTTCAACTCGGTATTTCCGATCAAGGACTTCAACGACTCCGCGTCACTCGAGTTCGTGGGTTACACCCTCGAGGAGCCGAAGTACGACGTCCAGGATTGCCTCGCGCGTGGGATGACCTACGCGGCGCCGTTCAAGGTGACGATTCGACTCGTCGCCTGGGACGACAGCGGGGGATCACAGGCGATCCGCGATGTGAAGGAGCAGGAGGTCTATTTCGGGGAAATCCCCGTGATGACCGAGCAGGGAACCTTCATCATCAACGGAACGGAGCGCGTCGTCGTTTCGCAGTTGCATCGGTCGCCCGGCATCTTCTACGACACGTCGATCTCGACGACGGTCAGCGCGGCCGGCAAGAAGATCTTCTCCTGTCGCATCATCCCGTATCGGGGATCGTGGCTCGACCTCGAGTTCGACCACAAGGATCTCCTGTTCGCTCGCATCGACCGGCGGCGCAAGATCCATGTCACCGTCCTGCTGAAGGCCCTCGGTTATTCACCCGAGGAGTTGCTCGCCTATTTCTACGATTCGGAAATGATTCGGATCGATGGCAAGAAGATCATGAAGAGTGTTGTTCCCGAACTCCTGATCGGGCAGCGCTGCACGCGGGAGATCCGCGACGACGACAACAACATCCTGGTGCGCAAGGATCGGAAGATCACCTCTGCGGGGATGCGCAAGATCACCGAGGCTGGCTTGAAGTGGATTCAGGTTGGACTCGAGGACCTCATTCGACTGGATGCGGTCAAGCGCGTGGCACCGGTGGACATCGTCGACGAAACGACGGGCGAGGTGCTGCTCGAGTGCAACGAAGAGCTCTCGGAAGCTCACCTCGAGGAATTCAAGACCCGGGGGATCACGGAATTTCCGCTCCTCTATCTCGATCCGCTCACCTCCGGGATGGCGCTGCGCGACACGCTGGGTGTCGATAAGACGCTGTCGACGGACGAAGCCGTCATCGAGATCTACCGGCGCCTGCGGCCCGGCGATCCGCCCACCCTCGACACGGCCACGAACCTCTTCAACAACCTCTTCTTCAACGCGGAGCGCTACGATCTTTCGCGCGTGGGCCGTTTGAAGGTCAACCACAAGCTCGCCCACGATACCAGCGAGCGGGTCGAATTCCGGCCCCAGGGAACCAAGGGCATCGTCGAAGAAGTGGCCCTGGCCGACCTGCCGACCCTGCGCAGGGAAGACATTCTCGCGGCCGTCAAGTACCTGGTGGATCTCAAGAATGGTGCCGATCCCACGAAGCGGGTCGATGACATCGACCACCTCGGAAACCGGCGTGTCCGGGTCGTCGGCGAACTGCTCGAAAATCAGTACCGGATTGGATTGGTGCGGATGGAGCGCGCGATCAAGGAGCGAATGTCGCTTCAAGAGATCGAGACGCTGATGCCCCACGATCTGATCAACTCGAAGCCGGTGTCCGCAGTCATCAAGGAATTCTTCGGATCGAGTCAGCTCTCACAGTTCATGGATCAGACCAACCCGCTCTCCGCAGTCACCCACAAGCGGCGACTGTCTGCACTCGGGCCGGGCGGTTTGACCCGGGAGCGCGCGGGATTCGAGGTGCGGGACGTCCATCCGACGCATTACGGTCGAATCTGCCCGATCGAAACCCCGGAAGGACCGAACATCGGACTGATCGCCTCGCTTTCGACGTTTGCACGGGTGAACGATCTGGGCTTCATCGAGACGCCCTATCGCACAGTGACCGACGGGAAGGTTTCCAACGAGGTGAAGTATCTGTCGGCCCTGGACGAGGAGAATCTCTCCATCGCCCAGGCAAATGCCCCGATCGATGCCGATGGGCACTACGTTCGCGAGACCGTGTTGTCGCGCGAGGGCGGTGAGTCCATCATGGTCCCGTCGACCAACGTCCAGATGATGGACGTTTCTCCGAACCAGTTGGTATCGGTTGCTGCATCGCTGATTCCGTTCCTCGAAAACGACGACGCGAATCGCGCGCTGATGGGTTCGAACATGCAACGTCAGGCCGTTCCGCTGATGCGCGCCACGGCGCCGCTCGTCGGAACTGGGATCGAGGCGGTCGTCGCGCGCGACTCGGGAGTGACGGTTGTCGCGAAGCGGGATGGTGTCGTGGAGTCTGTCGATGCATCTCGAATCGTCATCAAGCCCGACGAGGACGAGGGCACGGGCTCGAACATCGACATCATCAATCTGATCAAATACCAGCGCTCCAACCAGAACACCTGCATCAACCAGAAGCCCATCGTAAAGCGTGGTGACCACGTCAGGAGTGGGCAGGTGATCGCGGACGGGCCGGCGACGGACAACGGTGAACTGGCGCTTGGGCGCAACGTCGTCGTCGCCTTCATGCCCTGGGGTGGGTACAACTTCGAGGACTCCATCCTGATTTCCGAGCGGGTGGTCAAGGACGACTCCTACACTTCGATCCATATCGAAGAGTACGAGTCTGTCGCGCGCGACACGAAACTCGGAAAGGAAGAGATCACCCGCGACATTCCGAACGTCGGCGAAGAGGCCCTGAAGGATCTCGACGAGTCCGGCATCGTTCGAATCGGGGCCGAGGTCAAATCCGACGATGTTCTGGTCGGGAAGATCACGCCGAAGGGCGAAACCCAGCTTTCACCCGAAGAGCGCCTCTTGCGTGCGATCTTCGGTGAGAAGGCCGGAGACGTCCGGGATACTTCCCTGAGGTTGCCGCCGGGTGTGAGTGGAACCGTGATCGGCGCCCAGGTGTTTTCCCGCCGTGGCGTCGAGAAAGACGAGCGCGCGCAGGCCATCGAGGAATTGGAAGTCGAGCGCCTCCGGAAGGACCAGGAGGACGAGGTCCGCATCATCCGCGACAGCATGTCCCGCAAGATCCGGGAGCTGATCGCCGGGAAGAAGGCCGCGAACCGCGTGGGTGACGATCGCCACGACGCCAGCTGGATCGAGGCCAAGGGTACGATCACGGACGCCGTCCTGGATGAGATTCCGACGCGGCGTTGGCGAGACATCCAACTCGTCGACGCGCGGGTTCAGGACCAGGTGGACCGGCTCTACCAGGGAGCCGACGATCAGGCGGCGGTCATCAAGGCGGTCTTCGACGAAAAGATTGCGCGTCTCAAGCGGGGCGACGAGCTTCCGCCGGGCGTCTTCAAGATGGTCAAGGTCTATCTCGCCATCAAGCGGAAGCTCTCCGTCGGCGACAAGATGGCCGGACGCCACGGCAACAAGGGTGTGATCTCGCGGATCCTTCCGGAAGAGGACATGCCCTATATGGCGGACGGAACCCCCGTCGACATCGTTCTCAATCCGCTCGGTGTGCCGTCCCGTATGAATGTGGGACAGGTTCTGGAGACCCATCTGGGCTGGGCGGCGCACGGTCTCGGAGAGCGGGTGGAGGAAATGCTCTCGGATCATCGGGAAACCGCAATCGGATCCCTGCGAGATCGTCTCAAGGAAGTCTACGCAGACGACCAGATCTCGAAGCGGCTCGACGAAGCCGGCGACGAATCGATCGTCGCCCTCGCGCAGGATGCTCGCAATGGCGTCCACCTCGCGACATCGGTTTTCGACGGAGCCAGTGAAGACGAGATCCGCGCGGAACTCGATCGAGCCGGCCTGCCCCGCAACGGGCAGACGGTGCTCTTCGACGGGCGATCCGGTGAGCCTTTCGATATGGATGTCACGGTCGGCGTTCTCTACATCATGAAGCTTCACCACCTCGCTGCAGACAAGATTCACTCGCGGAGCATCGGGCCCTACAGCCTCGTCACCCAGCAGCCCCTGGGCGGCAAGGCGCAGTTTGGTGGCCAGCGCCTCGGTGAGATGGAGGTGTGGGCGATGGAGGCCTACGGGGCCGCGTTCGCGCTGCAGGAGTTCTTGACGGTGAAGTCCGACGACGTGCTCGGTCGAACTCGGATCTACGAGTCGATCGTGAAGGGTGAAAATGTGCTCGAGCCCGGATTGCCCGAGAGCTTCAACGTTCTCGTAAAGGAATTGCAGGCACTCGGCCTCGATATCGAATTGATGGAAGACAAGAACTAGAACGCGACTCGGGGCGGAGACGCCGCCTTGAATCGCAATGCGAGGTTCGACCTCGCCAATCGCTGGGGGAGCCGCTTTGCGCGATCTCTATAATTTGTTCGAAAAGCCCAAGGATCCGTTGGCGTTCAACGCGCTTCGGATTTCGATTGCGTCACCGGAAAAGATTCGGGAGTGGTCGTTCGGCGAAGTCAAGAAGCCGGAGACGATCAACTACCGGACCTTCAAACCGGAACGCGACGGGCTGTTCTGCGCCAAGATCTTCGGGCCCGTAAAGGACTACGAGTGCAACTGCGGCAAGTACAAGCGCATGAAGCACCGTGGTGTGGTTTGTGAGAAGTGCGGCGTCGAGGTGATCCAGAGTAAGGTGCGCCGCGAGCGGATGGGGCACATCACGCTGGCGACCCCGGTGGCACACATCTGGTTCCTGAAGTCGCTGCCCTCCCGCATTGGAAACATTCTCGAGATTTCACTGCGCGACATCGAGAAGGTTCTCTACTTCGAGTCGTTCATCGTCACCGATCCGGGCGATACCGAGTTGGCTTTCGGCGAACTCCTCAACGACGAGATGCTCGCCGAGGCTCGCGAGAAGTGGGGGCGAGACGGATTCGAGATCGGCATCGGCGCCGAAGCGGTTCGCGAGATGCTCTCGAAACTGAACGTCGAAGAAGAGTGCAAGAGGCTCCGCGTCGAGATGCGCGAGGCCACCAGCGAGGCCAAGCGCAAGAAGGTCTCCAAGCGCCTGAAGGTGCTCGACGCCTTCCGCGAGTCGGGCAACAAGCCCGAACACATGATCATGGAGATCATCCCGGTGATCCCGCCGGACCTGCGCCCGCTCGTGCCGTTGGATGGCGGCCGCTTCGCGACCAGCGATCTCAACGATCTCTACCGTCGTGTGATCAATCGCAACAACCGGCTCAAGCGCCTCCAGGAGCTCAACGCTCCCGAGGTGATCATCCGTAATGAGAAGCGGATGTTGCAGGAGTCCGTCGACGCACTCTTCGACAACGGCCGTCGCGGTCGTGTGATCACGGGTCCGAGCAAGCGACCCCTCAAGTCACTGTCCGACATGCTGAAGGGCAAGACCGGCCGATTCCGCCAGAACCTGCTCGGAAAGCGCGTCGATTATTCGGGACGTTCGGTCATCGTGATCGGACCCGAATTGCGCCTGCATCAGTGCGGGATCCCGAGCAAGATGGCGCTCGAACTCTTCAAGCCGTTCATCTATTCCAAACTCGAGCTGCGCGGTTATGTGACCACCATCAAAGCTGCGAAGAAGATGGTCGAGAAAGAGCATCCCGAAGTCTGGGACATTCTCGCCGAGGTCATCCAGGAACACCCGGTGTTGCTCAACCGCGCACCGACGCTGCATCGACTCGGGATCCAGGCCTTCGAGCCGATCCTGATCGACGGCAAGGCGATCCAGCTCCATCCGTTGGTCTGTGCGGCATTCAACGCGGACTTCGACGGCGACCAGATGGCGGTCCACGTACCGCTCAGTGTCGAAGCCCAGATGGAAGCGCGCGTCCTGATGATGTCCACCAACAACATCCTCAGCCCCGCGACCGGACGCCCGATCATCGGCCCGAGTCAGGACATCGTTCTCGGCTGTTACTACATGACCCGTGAGGGCAGGGACGTTCCCGGTATGGGAATGCGTTTCTCCGGTCCGGAAGAGGTTCGAATCGCCTACGACGCGGGTGTTGTAGATCTGCTGGCTCGCATTCAGGTGCGCATGGGTGACGAAGTCGTCCATACGACCACGGGTCGGATTCTGCTCAAGGAGATCGTGCCCGAAGCGATTCCCTTCGAGCTGATCAATCAGGTGATGGACAAGAAGGCCCTGGGTGAGCTGATCGACCAGGCCTACCGGCGGCTGGGCAACAAGGCGACAGTGATCCTCGCGGACCGCCTTCGCACCTTGGGTTATCAGTACGCCACCAAGGCTGGGATCTCGATCTGCATCGACGACATGCAGATTCCGAAGGACAAGCAGAAGCTCATCGATGCCGCGAGCAAGCAGGTCGGGCTGATCGGGGACCAGTACCAGGAGGGCTTGATCACCGACGGTGAGCGCTACAACAAGGTGATCGACATCTGGGCGAATGCGACCGAGGAAATTGCGAGTCAGATGCTGCAGGGGCTGGGTACCGAGACGATTCGCGACGAAGAAGGGAACGATCAGGCGGTCCCGAGTTTCAATTCCATCTACATGATGGCCGACTCGGGCTCCCGAGGTTCCGCTCAGCAGATGCGTCAGCTGGCCGGGATGCGGGGATTGATGGCGAAGCCCTCGGGTGAAATCATCGAAACCCCGATTACCTCGAACTTCCGCGAGGGTCTCTCGGTTCTCCAGTACTTCATCTCGACCCACGGTGCGCGCAAGGGTCTAGCGGATACGGCGCTCAAGACGGCGAACTCGGGTTACCTGACGCGGCGTCTCGTCGACGTCTCCCAGGACATGATCGTTCGTGACAAGGACTGCGGGACGACGGACGGGATCGAGACCGGGCCGCTGGTCGAGGGCGGTGAGATTATCGAGCCGATTGGCGAGCGCATCCTCGGGCGGGTCGCACTGGAAGACGTTCACGACCCGCTCACCGACGACGTGTTGGTTGAAGCCGGCGCGGAGTTTACCGAGGAGAAGGTCAAGATCATCCACGATGCGGGTATCGAAAGAATCCTGATCCGATCGGTGCTGACCTGCGAAATTTCATTCGGGGTCTGCAGCAAGTGCTACGGCCGCGACCTCTCTCGCGGCGAACTCGTCAACCTGGGCGAGTCGGTTGGTGTGATCGCCGCCCAGTCGATTGGTGAGCCCGGAACCCAGCTCACGATGCGGACCTTCCACATCGGCGGTACGGCGACGCGACGAGCCGAAGCCTCGCACGTGGAGGCGACCGCCGAGGGTGAGGTGCGCTTCTCGAACATGCGCACCGTTACGGACCGCGAAGGCCGCAGCATCGTGATGAATCGCAACGCCGAGCTCGGCATTCTCGATAAGAGTGGGCGCGAGCGAGAGCGCTATCCGGTGGTCTACGGCGCGCGCGTTCTGGTCACGGAGGGCGAACACGTCAAGCCGGGCGCAATGTTGCTCGAGTGGGATCCATTCGCGAACCCGATCCTCTCGGAGTCTAACGGTGTGGTGAAATTCGGAGATATCGTCGAGGGTGCGACGATGCGCGAGCAGGTGGACGAGTTCACCGGCGTGTCGTCGAAGGTGATCATCGAGTCCAAGGACCCCGAGCTGCGCCCGCGAATTTCCGTGAAGGACGCGGAGGGCACCACCGCGGCGCGCGCGCTCCTGCCGGTGGGCGCGGCCTTGTCGGTCTCAGAAGGAAAAGATGTCGAGGCTGGCGACGTTCTCGCCAAGATGCCCCGCGAGACCACCAAGACGAAGGACATCACCGGAGGTCTGCCGCGTGTCGCCGAACTCTTCGAGGCCCGCAAGCCCAAGGACTTCGCAATCGTGTCGGAAATCGACGGCGTCGTCTCTTTCGGCCCGGACTCGCGCGGCAAGCGCCGGATCATCGTGACGCCGGATCTCGAGGATGCGGAGCCGAAGGAGTACCTGATCCCGAAGGGCAAG
>JAFDAW010000378.1 GCA_019313605.1 Deltaproteobacteria bacterium | reverse complement strand
AATATCACCAGCGTCGGATTTGCCATTTGCCGCAGTCGAATACTTTGCGATAGTATACCCCTTAACGGAGGTCGATCGGCCTCCCTCCAAGCTGCGTTTTGGCAGGGATAAAAGCCGAATTTTCTAACGCGCAGCTAGAGCACATCGCGTAAAACCAGCGTCAAACCTTCCGGCAGGGAGTGAACAGGGAGTGACATGGCTGTCTCTAAACGTACCGCTAGCGGGAAAACTCCCGAGGAATTCTGGTCCAAGGTACTCGCCGCACCCAAGGTGAAGCGCGTCCTCGAGAAGCGTGGATTCAGCCCAGAGGCGTTTCAGCGTGACTATGAGGCGGATACCTCGCGCGGACCGCGGGTCCCCAAGCGACCCTCTCGGACCCAGATCGACGCTGTCGAAGCCTTTCAACAGTCCGGTGATTTCGAAGCGCTCAAGCGCGCGCTGTCGACGGGGAGTTCAGCGGTTGCCAACTCGACCCTGCGTCGGGTCGTACAGTTCAAGGCGCTGGGTGGGGTCAAGACCGTCCGTCGCCGATCCGCGACCTAAACGGCCATCGTGGCAGCGGTTGCGCTAGAACTCGTCGGCGCCTCCAAGCGATATGGCCAGCGCTACGCACTTCGCGGCGTCGACCTTTCGCTCGCGGAGGGCTCGGCGCTCGGACTCTTGGGTCCGAACGGCGCGGGCAAGACCAGTGCCCTGCGCATGCTGCTCGGATTCACCAGGCCCAGCGCGGGAGCCGTTCGCCTTCAGGGGTTGTCGCCGCGTGACCCCGCTTCTCGCCTCGGTATCGCCTATCTCCCCGAGCGTCTGACATTGCCGAGCCGCATGACGGTGCGCTCCTTCTTGAGGCATCACGCAACCCTCGCGGGCTTGAACGGAGCAGAACTCGAGAGCGACGTCGAGGCCGTGCTGGAGCAGACCCGCCTATCCGCTCGAGCATCCGACCGGATCGGTTCGCTCTCAAAGGGCCTGACCCAGCGCGTTGGTTTCGCTCAGGCCTTTCTCGCAAAGCCAAATCTTCTGATTCTGGACGAGCCCACGTCCGGTCTGGATCCAATCGGCGTTCGCGATGCGCGAGACTGGATCCTCGCGGCCAGAGAGAGGGGCTGTTCGATTCTCGTCAGCTCCCACCAGCTCTCCGAGGTCGAGCGCACTTGCGATCAAGTCGCGATCATCGACGAGGGAACGCTTGCGGCCAAAGGCACACTCGACGAAATCATGGAAGAGGGAGAGACCCTCGAGGATGCGTTCGTGCGCTTGGTGCGCAAATGAGGCCCGCTACCACCAGAATCTTTTCCGAGCTGGCCGGCGAGGCGTTTCGCGATGCGATGCGTCGGCGAATCGTGCCCATCATCGCAGTCTTCGCGCTGCTCTCGCTGTTGGCCGTAGATAGCTGCACTTCCTGCTCGGGCTCGGGCCAGGTCGCCCAGAACGGCGTGGCGGTTTCGACCGATGAAATTTCCGGTTGGACCGGAATGCTGATCTTTACCATGCTTTCTCTCTGGACGATGGTGCTCGCCGGTCTGTTGGCCTCGGATCATCTCGCCGAAACCGTTTTCGATGGGTCTGCGAATCTGGTCCTGGCCCGTCCTGTACGGCGCAGCGAGTTTGCGCTCGCGCGCCTGGTGGGTGCGCTCGGGATCGCATACGTGACGGGCGCGGTGGTGTTGACCGCGAGCGCCTACCTCTTGCATCTCAGAAATGGAGTTTCATTGGGTGCGGCCATCTGGGCGGGGCTCGCCTGCGCGGCTGGCGCCCTGGTGGTGGCGGCGCTGGCGATGGCGTTGTCGCTGCGCCTCGCGCGGGTCGCGACCGCAATGAGTGTTCTCATCTTCGTCGGCGCGATTACCTTCGTCAATGTCTTCACGCTATTCGGCGCGTCCGTCGGAAAAGTCGGACATATCGTGCAGTACTTCACTCCACCGCTTTGTACGGCGGTCGTGGTGGCGCTCAAACCGTGGATCGCTCCCATGACTCCGGCCGTCGATCCAACGATCATGATTTTGAAGCTCGCGTTCTGGATGGTTGCGAGCGTGCTGATCCTGCTCGCGGCCTTTCGAAGGCAGGAACTCGGCACCTGAAGTGTTGATAGGAAGAACAAGCTGCGTGTTTGGAATGGTCTGATAAGCGGCATTCTGTCGAATAGACCGCAAACCCGTCCAAACGTCCAAACGGGCAAACGGGCAAACGAATCTGAAGATCTCGTCGTCGCGTGCCTAATAACGAACTTGCAGC
>JAFDAW010000377.1 GCA_019313605.1 Deltaproteobacteria bacterium | reverse complement strand
CTTCCTGGCGACACTTCTGGTCCGTCACCGTTTCTTGGCGTTTCTTGTATCCATCCTTTTCGTCGTGGGCAGCTTCGTCGGATTCTGGTTTACGCCATTCTGGATCGTGCCCGTATTGGACTCGATTGGTAACAACACCGCGCTGTTCCCCAGCGACATCATCCCCGAGGTGATCAACGGGGCCGGACTGCTCCAGCGTATCGGCTACCTGATGATGGGTCTGGGGCTGATCGGGTTTGCCATCGCCCTGCACCCGCGCAGGGACGGAGGCTCGCGCGGCCTCCGTTCGGCGGTTGCGGCCGGACTGGTCGTTGGTGGCCTCGGGCTTTGCGTGTGGATCTCGCTCGACACCAAGGCCAACGTCGATCAGCAGGCGGCGTGGGCCGAGATCCATCGTGCTCGGCTGGGCACGGCGGTTCCGGATCTGCAGTCGATCCGCGGTGACGTCGATGTCGAACCGGGTCGCAATCTCGCACTCGATCTCGAACTCGAACTCGCGGGCACCGCGGCCAGACCGACTATAGCCCTGTTCGCTTTCAATCCGGGGATGACCGTCACGGCAATCGGTTCAGCGGGCGGCGCGCTGAGCTTCACCCACGAGGACGGGTTGCTGGAGGTCCAACTCCCGGCTCCGCTCGGTCCGGGAGAAACGTCCGTGTTGTCGCTCAAGGCGGAGGGCGAGCCCAACCCGTGGTTTTCGTATATCGACGCCGCAAAAAACGCGTATCTCGAGAAGTCGTCCGAGGCTCAAATCGTTTTCCTCGGCTACGATCCGATGATCTGGGACAAGCGCTACGTCGCGCTGATGCCCGGCGTTCGTTGGCTACCGGCGATGGGGCCCGAGTTCGATCGCGGCGGCGGTCAAAACCCGATCGACTACTACCAAATCGACTTGACGTTCGAACTACCGGCGGGTTGGCTGGCTGCGGGGCCGGGTCGGCGTCAAGACGCCGGCGGCGATAGTCAACGCGTCAAGTACCGCTACGCGCCGGACGCCCCGCTCCCCGAGGTTTGTCTCATCGCGAGCCGCTTCGACAGCCTGTCGACCGAGATCGAGGGTGTGACCGTCGAGGTGTTGCTGTATCCCGGACACAAGAAAAACATCGAGTTCTTCGCCGACAGTGCCGAGGAGATCAAGCAGGCGCTCACCGAGCGTCTGGCCGAGGCCGCCGAGGCGGGCCTCGATTATCCCTACGGTGCCCTGACGATGGTCGAGGTGCCGATCCCGTTGCGCGGTTACGGCGGTGGCTGGCGCATGGACACCACGCTGACCCAACCGGCGATGATCCTGACGCGCGAAAACACCTTTCCCACCGCCTGGTTCGAAGGCTGGGAACGCTGGAGTCAGGGCGCCGAGGACCGCGAAGGCGGCGTGCCAAGGGCCAAGCGCCAATTGCTCGAGGCCTTCTTCGAGAACGATTTCAATGGCGGAAACCCGTTCACCGCGGCGGCGCGCAGCTTCTTCGGTTACCAAACGAGCGGTCAAGGTGCGGAGGCCTTACCGATGGACTACGTGCTGGAGCAATTGACAAGCGAAACCGTGGCCGAAAAGAAGGGTTTCTTTTCCGTTCACTTCTTCAAGGGCAACTTCGGCCAGGAGTTCGCCCAGGCCGGCCAGGCGATGCAGAACCCCAACCGCATCTCGGACTCCTACGCCGACGTGCTGATCGACCGCATCGCCGCGACCAACGAAGTGTGGGACACAATGTCGCGTGTCAAGCTCAGCGAGATCGACCCCCGCAACGATCCGGAGGAAACATTGTACGTGCTCGCGGTCAAGGGGGGCGCGATGGCTGAATCGATGCTCGACGGGATGGGTAAGCGACAGGCGGGTCGTTTCCTAGCCGCGCTTCGCGAACGCCGGTCGGGTGCGACCTATACCCGCGAGGATGTCCTGTTGGCCGGGAACGACATCGGCGAGGATCTCTCGTCCTGGCTCGATCTGTGGATCGATCAGACCGATCTGCCCGGTTTCTGGGCCGAGGACATTCGTTATTACCGACTGACCGACGACGACACCGGAGCGCCGCGTTATCAACTCCTGGTCAAGCTTCGCAACGGTGAAGCACCCGCCGGACTGGTACGCCTCGAGTACCGCACGACGGGCGGCGCCGAGGGACGCCAGCGCACCACCCCGATCACGATCCCCGGGAACAGCGCCGTAGAATTCGGGTTGGTTCTCTCCGAACCACTCGAGTGGCTTCGCGTGCGGCCGTATCTCGCGCTCAACCGCAC
>JAFDAW010000376.1 GCA_019313605.1 Deltaproteobacteria bacterium | reverse complement strand
CACTCCCGCATCTGATCGAGCAGCGTCGCGGTGTCCTCGACGCCCGCCATGATGTAGTCGGTGTTCTCCGGGTGATCGCAGACCCGCCAGTGCGCGACGGCCACGGCCATGGCGCAGCGGGTGGCGGCCAGATCGAAGATCAGACGGAGTTCTTCGTCCCCGAGCGGCGTGACCGAGTGATAGCCCGCGGTGATCTCGGCCGCCGTGGCGATCGGCTCCGGGTGACCGACGAGCAGCTCGGAAATCGGCACCGCGAGGTCACAGACGAGCGGTGCGTGAATCAGGTCCCCGAAGTCGATGACGCCGCTAACGCGATGGCCGTCCACCAGGGTGTTCATGCGGCTCACGTCGTTGTGGATCACCTGCGCGCGCTGCTGCTGGAGTCGGGGAAGCACCTCCGCGGCGAAGTGGTCGAGGACCTCGTCGACGACACGACGGCGCCCGGCGCTCTCGATGTGGTGCGTTCGCGCGCGCAGTCCGGGCGCCTGGGTGAGGTCCCAGAGCAGCGTGTGTCGAGACGACGGATGGGAGAAGCCACGCAGCGCGCGGGCCAGACGCGCGGTCATCGCCCCGACGTCACGTGCGAGCGCGGGGTGCGGCGCGGCATCATCGAGCAGCTGACCCGGCAGGAAGCTCAGCAACCTCACAATGAAGCGCCGCCCGTCGTCGGCATCGACCTTGTGGAACAGGGCGCCCTCGGGATTGGTCCGGACCCGCGGAACGGACAGCTCCGGATCGACCTCCGCGATGTGGAGCAGCGCCCGGGTCTGCATGTCCAGCAGTGCCGGGTCCTCGGCGGGGTTGGCAATCTTGAGGACCCACTCGCTGCCGTCCGCGGTGCGCAGTCGAAAATTCTGGTCGCGCTCGCTCACTAGCGGGTGCGCCGAGGCGCGCAGGTCGAAGGCCCGCTCTGCGATCTCTTCAGCCTGCGCGGTCGAGAACGCGGGAGCCGGCTCTTCCAGGACCGTCCTGGCCGCCTCGACATGCTTGGGAAACTCGGAAGGGGTCGACATGCTCTCTCTCTATTTCAGCCCGATCGACTAACGGCCTTCGCTTGCCGGCGCGAGGCACTCGAACATGCGCCGGCTGCGCAGCGGCACCTGTGCCGTATCGATCAGCTCGGCCATCAGCTCCCCGGCCGCGGGGCTCATGCACACGCCGTCTCCGCCGAAGCGCGCGGCCACGTAGGCGTTGCGCCACTCCGGGAAGCGGCCCATCACGGGCTTCTGGTAGGGAGGGGTGGGGGCCATGGCGAGCAGATCGCCCCGATGCTCGACGATCGTGGCGTCTTCCAGCGCCGGCAGGACCCGGGCGACCCCCTCGAGGGCCGCCAGCTTGGTCTCCTCGGACAGGCTTGCGTCGAAGCCGGCGCGGTCGACGAAATCGTTTTGCCCATAGGTGGCAAGGATGACCTCGCCGTTCTTCTTGGGGAGGATGCTGAAGGCGCCGGCATACAGCGTGTGGAGTGGCAGATCGACCGGCATCGTCGCGCGCAGGCACTCGCTGAAGACAGGGCGGCAGGCGATCGGGGAGTCGAGCTTCGCGCTCAGCTTGCCGATCCATGGCCCCGTGGCGAGTACGACCGCATCGGCCTGGAGTTCGTTCCCTGACGCGAGCTGGACTCCCGTGATCGTGTCGCCCCGGCTGGAGAAGTCGACCACCTCTCCCTGCACGAACTTGGCGCCCAGCTTCTCTGCCGCCTGGGCCATGGCGAGACTGAAGCGGTAGGGCTCCACCTGGCCGGCCGGGTGGCTGATACCGCCCACGTAGGCGGGGTTCAACGAAGGGAAGAGCTCGCGTAGTGCGTCGCCGTCGATCCAGCGGGACTCGACGCCGCCCGCCGCCAGACAGGGCTGGATCAGATTCTGCGGACCGCCGGCCTGCTCGAGTTCCTCCTCGGTCACCACGGAGGTGCTGGGCGTCTCGCAGTACTCGATGTCGACGCCCCCGCGCTCCTCCAGCTCGATCGCGAACTCTGGCATCCGATCGTAGGAGGAGGCGTGGAGGAAGAGCCAGTCCCCCACACTCACACCGGGAACGGTTGCGTTGATGTCGACGGGTGCACCTTCGTGCGCGTCGGAGGGCTGCGTGATGCAATGCTCGTCCGCGATCCAGGTCGGCGGATAGGTGAAGACCGCCCAGGCCTTGCCCGATGCACGCGTGGCGATGGATTCGCGATCGACGACTCGTGCCGAGATGCCCCGGCGTCCCAGGTGGTAGGCGATCGAGCAGCCGATGGCT
>JAFDAW010000375.1 GCA_019313605.1 Deltaproteobacteria bacterium | reverse complement strand
AACCCTCGACTCGGATTTGATCGCCGCGAACCAGCGGAGACAAGACGCCTACAAGCGCATCGACGAGTTGATCTCTCACCTCGATCAACTCGACGCGCAGCTCGCGGAAGCAGGCGAATAGTGTCCGCCAAGCCCGTGGTCGCGGTCAGCATACGAGGCCAGGAGTTCCGGATCCGAACGGACGACGACGAAGCTTCGTTGCAGCGGGTCGCCCAATACCTCGACGACACCATGGCGACGGTCGAAAAGAAGACCGGCACCGTCGATACCCTGCAGCTGGCCCTGTTGTCGGCACTGAATCTCGCCCGCGAGCTCGTCGAGCTTCGCGAGCGCGGCGGAACAGTGGGTCCGTCTGCTCCGGGAGTCGATCCGGCTCGCTTCGAGTCGTTGATCGAACTCGCAGAGTCCGCCCTCGAGCCCCACGCGGTCGGGCAATAGCCGGGCGCGCGTTCTATGGTGAGGGCGATGTCCTCCCAAATCACCGAGTCCAAGCGCCGGCTGCGTCGGCAGATGTCGCTACTGCGAAACGACGTGACCGCTGCAGATTCCGAGCGGGCGGGAGAGCTGGCTGCAAGAGCGCTGATCGATCTGGATCTGGCGAAGCGCGCCGAGAGGATCGCCCTCTACGCGGCGCTTCCCTACGAGATTCCCACGCGGATTCTGTTCGACGCCGTCATCGAGAAGACCGGCGCCGCCCTCCTGCCTCGGACCACGGACCCGATCGGGCTCGAATTTTTCGCCGTGGAGCGCTGGGAAGAGCTTCGCCCGGGCGCGTTCGGCGTGTTGGAGCCCCAGTCCGACGCGACCGCGGTTCGCCTGCGGCCCGATGATCTGGTGGTGGTACCGGGGGTCGCGTTCGATGAAGCCGGTTACCGTCTCGGTCATGGCAAGGGCTACTACGATCGCGCATTCGCGGCCGAACTGGGCGACTCTCCCACTCTCGTGGGTTTCGGTTACGAATTCCAGATCGTGGAAGCCGTTCCCCACGACGAGAGGGATCGCCAGATGGACGCCATCGTGACCGACCAAGGGGTTCGAGATTGCTCGGGGTGTCTCCAATGAGCGAGCAGGCCCTCGAGCGCGAGGCGGCGCGGCAATTGGATGTTATGCGTGAGGGCGCCGTTGCATTTCACGGCGAGGAAGATCTGCGCCCGAGGCTGATCGCCGCGTTGAAGGAACAGCGACCGCTGCGCATCAAGCTCGGAATGGATCCGTCGGCACCGGACCTCCACATCGGACATACCGTCGTCCTGAACAAACTCAAGAGAATGCAGGACCTCGGCCACACCCCGATTTTCCTGGTCGGAGACTTTACGGCCCGCATTGGGGATCCGTCCGGGAAGAACAAAACCCGTCCTGCACTGAACGTCGACACCGTCGCGCAGAACGCGAAAACCTACGTCGAGCAGGTTGCGCGGATCTTGGATGTCGACAACGCAGAAGTGCGTTTCAACAGCGAGTGGATGGAGGAGCTGTCGTCTTCCGACATGGTTCGCCTGTGCTCGCACTACACGGTCGCCCGCCTGCTCGAGCGCGACGACTTCGCCAAGCGCTACCGCGCGGGCGAGCCGATCGCCGTCCACGAGTTTCTCTACCCCTTTGTTCAGTCCTACGACTCCGTGGCGCTGCGCGCCGACGTCGAACTCGGCGGCACGGATCAGACCTTCAATCTGCTGATGGGGCGCGAGATCCAGCGCGACTACGGGCAGCCCCCCCAGGCGGTCATCACCCACCCGCTGCTGGTGGGCACGGATGGCGTCAAGATGTCGAAGAGCCTCGGTAACGGGATTGGCATCACGGATCCGCCCGACGAGATGTTCGGCAAGGTGATGAGCGTTTCCGACACGCTCATGCTCGAGCACTTCGACCTGCTTCACGACGACCGCTGGGAGGCGCTGAAATCCCTCCGCGAGGCGCTCCGAGGGGGCGAGGGCGACCCGATGGAATTCAAGCTCGGCCTCGCCCGGGCGCTTGTGGAGCGATTTGCGGGTGCCGAAGCCGCTCGAGGGGCCGCGGATCACTTCCGAAATGTCATCCAGGGCAAGCAGACCCCGAAGGATCTCGAGGAGGTTCGCTGCGAGACCGGCCCGGGCGGCGAAATCGGCCTCCTGGAGCTCCTGGAGCGCCTGGAAATGGTCAGCTCCCGCAGCGAGGGGCGGCGCCTGGTCGGCCAGGGGGCCGTGCGCGTCGACGGTGAGGTCGTCGGGGACCCGACGCTGCGGTTGCCGGCGGGCTGCTTTCTGCTGAAGGTTGGGAAGAGG